>CAMDHL010000024.1 GCA_945898105.1 Comamonas sp. lk
TGCAGCGAGCCCATGGCTTTTCCCTGCCGCTCGATTACAGCGTCGGGACCGAATTTCAACAAGCGGTGTGGCGACAGTTAACTGCAATAGCGCCTGGGAAAACGCTTAGTTATGCAGCTATTGCGCAGGCCATCGGACGCCCTTCAGCCGTGCGCGCGGTCGGTGCAGCTATTGGACGCAATCCCCTAAGCATTGTGGTGCCCTGCCACCGCGTGATCGGCAGCAATGGGCAATTGACCGGCTATGCCGGAGGTCTGCCACGTAAGATCGCCCTTCTGCAACTTGAAAGCGCGATTTGAATTTCCTTGTAAGCGACACGCGCCCACCGCGCTGGGTGCCTGATTTCATCGCCCTTGCGGCCATTTGGGGCGCATCTTTTTTATTCACCCGCCTTAGCCTGGTCGACTTCGGACCCGTAGTCACTGCCGCGCTGCGCGTCATCATCGCCAGCGCTGTCCTGCTGCCTTTGATGCTGATGCGCGGGCATCGGGCTGCCTTCGTGCTGCATTGGAAAAAAGTGTTGCTGGTCGGCGTGATCAATTCGGCCATCCCCTTTGTCTGCATAGCTTTTGCGCTGCAAAGTATTTCCATCGGCCAGTCCTCGGTACTCAATGCCACCGTACCACTGTTTGGCGCAATCATTGCCTGGGCTTGGTTGGGCGACCGACCTTCGGGCTCGCGGGTGGTGGGCTTGCTGATCGGCTTTGCCGGCATCGCTCTTTTAGCCAGTGAAAACGCCAGCTTTGACACCAATGCCTTGGGCACATCCAGCGCCTGGGGCATTGCGGCCAGCCTGCTGGCCTGCCTGTGCTACGGCATTGCCGCGAGTTTCACACGGCGCTTTTTAGGTGGCGTGCCCTCTTTGGTTTCAGCCACTGGCAGCCAGTTAGGTGCCTCAATATTTCTATTTCCTTTTTGCCTTTGGTACTGGCCGGCCCAGGCCCCCAGCATGCAGGCCTGGCTGGCCGTGATGGTACTGGGCGTGCTGTGTACCGGCACCGCCTACATCCTGTATTTCCGCATCATTGCCAACGCTGGCCCGGTACGTGCCTTGACGGTGACCTTTGCCATCCCCGTGTTTGCGATTGCCTATGGCGTGGTCTTGCTCGGCGAAGGCGTAACGCATTGGATGCTCGGTTGCACTGTGGTCATCGTCTTGGGTACCAGCTTGTCCAGCGGACTATGGAGTTTGCCGTTTTTAACGCCACGCGAGGCCGACTGAATACTGCGGACGCTTAGCCTCTGGGATGGTGCTCGGCGTGCAGCTTGGCCAAACGTTCGCGCGCCACATGGGTGTAGATGGTGGTGGTAGAAATATCAGCATGTCCCAGCAACAATTGCACGGTGCGCAAGTCAGCGCCATGGTTGAGCAGATGCGTGGCAAAGGCGTGGCGCAATGTGTGCGGCGACAACGGCGAATGGATGCCCGCCAGCAGCGCGTATTTTTTTACCAGCATCCAAAACATCACTCGTGTCATGGCGCTGCCCGGGTCGGTGCCACGGGTGGTTACAAACAAAGCCTCGGTCTGTTTGCCCGCAAGCAAGGCATCACGCGCGCCGCCCAGGTAGTCACGTAGCCACTGGCTTGCGACTTCGCCGTAAGGCACCAGTCGCTCTTTTGACCCCTTGCCCATTACGCGCAGCACGTTGTCGTTCAGCCCCAGCTGGAACACCTTGAGTCCGACCAGTTCACTGACCCGCAGGCCGCTGGCGTACATCAGCTCCAGCATGGTGCGGTCGCGCACCCCGATGTCGGTGCCCACATCGGGTGCTGCCAATAAAGCTTCTACCTGGGCTTCGCTCAAAGTTTTAGGCACCCGCAATGCCTGCTTGGCCGATTGCAATTGCAGCGTCGGGTCTTGCTGCATCAGCCCGTGGCGCAGCGCCCAGCGGAAATAGCGTTTAAAGACCGTCAGGCGCCGGTTGGCCGTTGTGGCCTTGCTAGCGGCGTGCTGCGCGGCAAAGTACTGCTGCAACTGCCATTGCGAACAACTGCTCAGCGGAGCGCCTTGCAGGTGGGCTTGGAGCTTTACCAGATCACGCCGGTAGGCCTGCAAACTGTTTAGCGCAAGGCCGTCTTCCAACCACAGCGCATCAACAAATGCGTCGATGGACGCATCACCCGCAGGGGTTAAAGCAGCGCTCGCGGGCAGGCGTGGCAATCTCAGTCGAGCTTGAGTTTGGCCGTATCTACCACTTGCTTATAGACAGCGTATTCGGCCTTGATTTGCTCGGTAAATTGCTCTGGCGTATTGCCGATGATGATGGAGCCGGTATCTTCGATACGCTTGCGCACCGAGGGGTCTTCCAAGGCTTTGCGGACGGCAGCATTAACCTTGTCCACCACGTCTTTGGGCAAACCTTTGGGGCCATAAATGCCGTAAAACGCCATACGGTTTACCGGCTCCAGGCCCACCTCTTTAAAGGTTGGCACCTGCGGCAATTGCGCCAGACGCTGCGGGGCGGCGACGGCGATGGCGACCAATTTATTGGCTTGGATGAAAGGCAATGCCGACGGCATATTGTCAAAAATAATCGGCACCTGACCGGCCACCGTATCGTTCAGCGCAGGGCCTGCGCCCCGGTAAGGAATATGGGTCACAAACACACCGGCCAAGTTTTTGTACAACTCCATTTGCAGGTGCCCGATGCCACCCGTGCCCGATGAAGCATACGAGTGCTGGCCAGGATGTTTTTTCAGCTCGGCGACAAAGCCTTTATGGTCTTTGGCCGGGAAGTTGGGATGCACTGCGATCACATTGGGCGTAGCTGCCACGTTGATGATGGGCGTGAAATCGGTCAGCGCGTTGTACGGAATCTTGGGGTTGATCGCGGGGTTAGCCGCTACCGTGGACACCGTGGCCATTCCCAGCGAATAGCCATCGGGTGCGGACTTGGCGGTTTCGTTGGCACCGATCACACCGCCGCCACCGGCCTTGTTCTCTACAACCACGTTTTGCCCTAGGGCTTTACCCATGGCGTCAGAAATCACCCGGGCCACGATGTCGGTGGTGCCGCCGGGGGCAAAAGGCACTTGCAATTTCACTGGCTTGTTGGGATAGGCCTGCGCCAAGACACCGCCAGCGGCTAACAAGGCAGTGAGGGTGAAAGTGGACACGAGTAGAGGGCGGCGCTGCATGGGGTTTCTCCAAAAGAACATTGGCCGCAACAGGGAGCGGCGAAATCTGGGTCAGGAGGCAATACTACATCCAAGCGAAGGCCATCGCCCAAAGTACCAAAGTCGGCAAGGCCAAACGAGGTGGAAGCAACCCGTCTAGCCTCTGCCCTCGCGGCGCGCTGGTATCCTCGGCGCGTGTCCTATGCCTTGCTTTTGCTGCCCGAGTTCTCGCTGATCCTGCTGGGCTACCTGATTTGCCGCCATACGGCATTGAACCGCAGTGTGTGGGGCCAGGTAGATGGGCTGGTCTATTACCTGCTGTTTCCCACGCTGCTTTTCCATTCGATTATCAAAAGCCCACTGGACCTGGGCGACGCCTCCCGCCTGCTGGCCGGTGGCCTGCTGGTTTTGACCAGTGGCGTGGTACTTTCCTACAGCCTGCCCTACCTACCCTGGCTGGGCCGGCACGTGCAGCAGCGCGAACACGCGGCAGCGGCGCAGGTAGCCTTTCGCTTTAACTCCTTCATCGGTTTGGCGCTGGCCGAACGCCTGGGTGGCCCGGCCGGTTTGCTCTCCATCGCGGTGCTGATCGGTTTTTGTGTGCCGCTGGCCAACGTAGCGGCGGTATGGCCCATGGCCCGTGGCAGCGAGCGCGGCTTTGCGCGTGAGTTATTGCGCAACCCTTTGATCATCGCCACCACCAGCGGCTTGGCGGCTAATTTGCTGGGCCTGGCCCTGCCGCAATGGCTGGAACCCACGGTGGCGCGCATCGGCGCGGCATCCCTGGCCCTTGGCCTGATGGCAGCGGGTGCAGGCATGCAGTTGCAGTCCCTGAAACGCGCCAAAGCAATGGGCATCGCACTCCTTAGCATCCGGCATTTGCTTTTGCCCCTGATCGGCCTGGCGCTGGCGTTTGGCCTGCAATTGAGTGGCGCCCATGCCGCCATGCTGCTCACCTTCGCCGCCGTGCCGACCGCCGCCAGCGGCTATGTGCTGGCAGCCAAAATGGGCTATGACGGCGGGTACGTAGGCGCCTTGATCACGGCCTCCACATTGCTGGGGATGTTCAGTCTGGGATTGTCACTGGGTATCTTGCTGCCAATCTACACCTCTTGAATGCACCGGACCGTTGGCACGCCTTGCGCTAGAGCCCATTGCACATGCTCGCGCACGATCTCACTTTCGTGGCTCAAGTGCACTTGCAATGCCTCGTGCAATGCCGGCGCCGAAATACCCCCGCCGCGCAAAGCATTGCCCGCTGCCACTGCTAAATTGCGCAGCCAACGTACATGGCCGATGCGGCGGATAGCGCTGCCTTCGGTGCGCCGCAAAAACTCTGCTTCACTCCAGGCTAGTAAGTTCACCAAAGACTGCCCATTAAGTCCGTCTCGCTCGTCAAAATCGGACAAAGTGCTGGTTCGCGCGTACTTATTCCAGGGGCAGACGCTTTGGCAGTCATCGCATCCGTAGATACGATTGCCCATCAAGGGCCGCAGTGCTTCATCGATGCTGCCCGCATGCTCAATCGTTAAATAAGAGATGCAACGCCGCGCATCCAGTTGATACGGCGCGACGATGGCCTGCGTGGGGCATACATCGATACAGGCGCTGCATGTGCCGCAATGCGGTTCCGCTGGCGGCGTAGGCGTAAGCGCGACATCCACAAATATTTCACCCAGAAAAAACATTGAGCCCGCTTCGCGGTGCAATACCAGTGTGTGCTTGCCGCGCCAACCCAGGCCGCTGCGTGTAGCCAACTCGGCCTCCAGTACGGGCGCTGAGTCGGTAAATACCCGGTAACCCAGCGGGCCCAAATGAGCCGCCAAGCGGTCCGCCAAAGTTTGCAAGCGGCGGCGCAAAACCTTGTGGTAATCCCTGCCTCGCCCATAAATAGCCACAGTGCCGGTGCTTGGGCTTTGCAGACGGTTCATCTCTATGTTTTGCCAGCCCGGCTCTGTGCTGCGGGGCAAGTAATCCATACGGGCGGTGATCACGCTCAGGGTGCCGGGAATCAACTCGGCGGGCCGTGCCCGCTTGAGCCCGTGGCGCTTCATATAGTCCATGCTGCCGTGAAAACCAGCCTGCAGCCAAGCAAATAAGCCGGGCTCTGCAGTATGCAAATCCACACCGGCCACGCCGATTTGGGAGAATCCGACTTCTTGCCCCCAGGCTTGCAACTGCGCCATGTCCAGCGCCACCGCATGGGGGGAGCTAGTTTGGGCCTTTGGATTATTCACGCTGTGATTGTAAAAACCCCGCCTTTGCTGCTGCACTGGCCTGACGAGAACGCCACGCAGGCCTTCGCGCAACAGTTGGCTGGGCAAGCGGCATTGCGCAATGCCTTTGTTTGTCTGCGCGGTAATCTCGGCGCGGGCAAAACCACGTTGGTGCGACATCTGCTAGGCGCGTTGGGAGTGCAAGGACGCGTCAAAAGCCCTACCTATGCAGTGGTCGAGGCCTATACCCTGCCCGGTCTGGATATTTGGCATTTCGACTTTTATCGCTTTAATGACCCGCGCGAATGGGAAGACGCAGGCTTTCGCGACATCTTTGCCAGCCCCGGCCTCAAGTTGGCCGAGTGGCCGGACAAAGCGGCTTCCATGCTGCCGCCTGCCGATTTAGACATCCAGTTGGAAGTCGATCCATCAGAGCAGCGTACTGTCAGCCTGCGCGCGCACACTGCTACCGGAGAGACTTTGCTGAAAGGCTTGAGCGCACTGCAAACCCACAAACCGGAACTTGCGCCATGAAACGCCGCGACTTCATTCACAGCGGAGCGGTGGTGCTGTGTCTCGGCCCTGCCTTAGTGCATGGCGCGAGCATCGTCAATGTGCGCGTTTGGCCAGCACCGGACTACTCGCGCGTAACTATCGAGTCCGACAGCCCCCTGCAAACCAGCCAAAGCATATTGACTAACCCGCCGCGCGTTGTACTGGACATTGCCGGTATAAGCCTCAATACGGCGCTGCGGGAACTGGTGGCCAAAGTTCGTCAGGACGATCCCAATATTGCCGGCATCCGGGTAGGACAGTTCAATGCCGATGTGGTGCGCCTGGTGATTGACCTGAAGCAAGGCGTTCGCCCCCAGATTTTCAGTCTGACACCAGTTGCGGTCTACCAGCACCGGTTAGTGCTGGACCTTTATCCCTTGCAGGCCATAGACCCCCTCGATGCGCTGATCGCTCAGCATGTGCCAGCTTCGGCGGCCAACAAGCCAACCGATCCGCTTACCGACCTGATGACACAACGAAGCGGCAAGTCCGAACTCCCCCCCGCCGTGGCCGGCAATCCGAGCACGCTGGCCAAAGCGGTGGGCACAAACGGCCCCAGCACGCCGCCTAGCGGAATGTCAAACACCCAAAGGTCAGACGCTGCCGCTGCGACTGCCAACCCTGGTCCGGGCGCAATAGTGGGCCCCAGCCCGCCGATCACCGGGACGGATCGCCTGATCGTCATCGCCCTGGACCCCGGCCATGGCGGCGAAGACCCCGGCGCCATCGGGCCCGGCGGTACCAAGGAAAAAGACGTGGTGCTCAAACTGGCTTTTCTGCTGCGCGACCGGATCAACGCCGCCAGCGTCAAAGGCAACCCCATGCGCGCCTATCTCACGCGCGATGCCGACTTTTTTGTACCGCTGCATATACGGGTGCAAAAAGCACGCCGCGTGCAAGCAGACCTGTTTGTAAGTCTGCATGCCGATGCGTTTTACACCCCTGCGCCACAAGGCGCCAGCGTATTTGCGCTCAGCCAAGGTGGGGCCTCCAGCAGCGCCGCGCGTTGGATGGCAGCCAAGGAAAATAAAGCCGACTCGATCGGAGGCCTAAACGTCAAGGTAAAAGACGCCGAAGCGCAAAGCGCCATCTTGGACATGAGCACCACCCGACAAATCACCGACAGCCTGGCGCTGGGCGGTACCCTGCTGGGCGAAATGGGGCGCGTGGGCAAGCTGCACAAAGGCAGTGTGGAGCAAGCCTCTTTCGCGGTACTCAAAGCGCCCGACATTCCCAGCGTGTTGGTGGAGGCCGCATTCATCAGCAATCCGGAGGAGGAAAAAAAGCTGATTACCGAGGAGTATCAAAACCAAGTGGCCGACGCGCTCATGCGCGGCATCAGCGCCTACTTCGGCAAAAACCCGCCGCTGGCGCGCACCCGCACGGTGGGCTAATTCGCCTGACGAGGCGCTAAAAATAGCAGGGTCGACGCCCCAATAGGTAAGTGTCGCAAGTCTTACATTTAGGGTGTAAACCCTAGGTGGCTTTGCAGCCGCCAGGCGCTACATTGCAACTTAGTTCGCCATCCAGAAGTTACTCTTGGTGGGTACTGTATTGAATGAAATTCACAGAAAGGGTAGCGCCATGTATCCGGGACATCATGCTACAAAAAATCATAGTAAAGCTGCGTTCATCATGGCCTCGAGCGGGGAATCTGTTTCCTATGGGGAACTGGAACTGCGCAGTAACCGTCTAGCCCATTTGCTCCGTGCGCAGGGGCTCAAACGTCTAGACCATTTTTCGGTGTTCATGGAGAACAACAGCCGCTACATTGAAACCTGTGTAGCGGGCGAGCGTACTGGTTTGTATTACACCTGTATCAACTCCTATCTAACCCCACAAGAGGTGGCTTACATCGTTAACAACAGTGAGTCACAAGTCATGATTACCTCAGCTTCGAAGCTGGCCGTGACCCAGGAAGCGCTTACGCATTGCCCCAGAGTCAAACTTTGCCTAGTCGTGAACGCAGGTAGCGAGTTGCCTAAGGATGGCGACACAGGCACATTGGTATGGCGCGATTTCGCCGAAGCCGTTGCTGGCTTCCCAAGCATCCCCGTCAGTGATGAATCATTAGGTACTGCGATGCTCTATTCATCGGGGACGACCGGTCGCCCCAAAGGTGTATTGCGACCGCTTGCAGACCAGCCTCCAATTGAAATGCTCCCGCTCTTCGCGTTTCTAGAGAAACTCTGGCATTGCGAAGAAAGCATGATTTATTTATCGCCAGCGCCGCTGTACCACTCGGCACCGCTCGCTAACGTCAGCATGGTGATTCGCAATGGTGGTACGGCGATCATCATGGAACACTTTGATCCCAAGCAGTACCTGATGCTGATCGAGCGTTTCGGCGTTACCCACTCTCAGCTCGTTCCCACCATGTTCAGCCGCATGCTCAAGCTGCCCGATGCCGACAGGCTGCAGTTCGATTTGTCTTCGCTCAAAGTGGCGATTCACGCTGCGGCGCCCTGTCCTGCCCAAGTCAAAGAGCAGATGATCGCCTGGTGGGGGTCCATCATTCAGGAGTATTACGGCGCCACCGAGGGACTCGGATTTGCCGCCTGTAAGACCGCCGAATGGCAGGCGCACCGGGGAACCGTAGGGCGGATTCTGTTTGGGCAATTACACATCCTAGATGAGGAAATGCAAGAAGTTTCTAAAGGACAGACTGGCGAAATTTGGTTTAAAACCGGCTCTGCATTTGAGTATTTCAATGACCCGGCACGCACCGCAGAGTCTCGCTCGGCAGATGGGACTATGAGCACCGTCGGTGATGTCGGGTATGTGGACGATGATGGTTTTTTATACCTAACCGATCGTTCCTCGTTCATGATTATTTCGGGCGGCGTCAACATCTATCCCCAAGAATGCGAAAACCTGCTGGTCACCCATCCCAAGGTGGCCGATGCTGCCGTTTTCGGCATCCCCAATGAAGACTTTGGCGAGGAAGTCAAAGCCGTCATCGAGCCGCTTGCGGGGGTCAAGCCAGGCCCTGAATTGGCGCAGGAGTTAATCGCCTTTTGCGCCCAGCACCTAGCCCACATGAAATGCCCGCGATCCATTGACTTTACCGATCAGCTTCCCCGCCTTCCCACGGGGAAACTTTATAAGCGGGTACTACGCGATGCCTATTGGGTAGGACACAAAACGCGCATTGTTTAGCTGAGGTTTTTCAACCAATCTGCCCCAGCATTCAGGGGGGCAGCGCTCAATGCGCTAACAATTCCTGCAAGGTGCGCACAAAATCTTGCGCTACCGGTCCGTTTAGCGGAGTTTTTATCACGCGGCCACCAACCGCTACCGCCAATGGGAAGCTGCCCGGGCTAGAAAAGACATGCCCATCCAGCACATGGACGCTAGGTAGACCGCACAGTGCGGGAGAGGCGGCATCTAGCACTACAAAGTCTGCCCGTTGCCCCACTTGTAAGCCCCCTAAGGCAAGCGCAGTAGCAGCCTGTCCGCTTTGCAGCAAGGCTTGCAGCATATTGGCCGCGCTGCTTATAGATACGCCGCTTTGGGCAGCCACGTTGCGCTGCCCGCGAGTCAGGCGTTGCCCGTATTCCAATAGGCGCAATTCTTCGTTCCAGGTGCGGCTTACATGGCTGTCCGAACCCACCGACCAGCTGCCGCCCTGCGCGCAATAGCCCACATAGTCAAACACGCCATCGCCCAGATTGGCCTCGGTACTGGGGCAAATCACGATGCTGGCGCCGCGTGCGCGCACGCCATCAAGCTCGGCCTGCGTGGCATGGGTGGCATGCACCAGATTCCAGCGGGCGTGCAACTGCGCGTGACTCAAGAGCCATTCGATAGGTCGCTGGCCAGTGTGGGCGATACAGCCCTGCACCTCTTGCGGCTGCTCGGCGATGTGGATGTGAATGGGCAGGCCTTGCGCATCGGCAAACGCTGCTAGTTCCGCCAACGCTTGCGGCCTTACGGCACGCAAGGAATGCAGGGCCACGCCCACATTCACATGGGACATGCCGCGTGTGCTGGCCTGCACGTCCTGCACTAATTTGGCGATGCTGTCCGGTGTGGAGGCAAAGCGCTGCTGATCCGGGCGCAAGCCGTCGGCAGCAAAGCCCGAGCGCATATACAAAGTCGGCAACAACGTCAGACCAATGCCGCTGCGCTGTGCCGCACGCACCAAAGCCATAGACATGTCCAGCGCACTGGCCTTGGGGGATTGCACAGATGCATTGTGCAAATAGTGAAACTCGCACACCTGCGTATAACCACCAGCCAGCAACTCGGTGTAAAGCATGGTGGCAATGGCTTCTAATTGCTCGGGTGTAATGCGCTGGGCCACCGCATACATGCGCTCGCGCCAGCTCCAAAAATTATCTTTCGCATTCTGGGCACCGTGCTCGGTTAGGCCAGCGATAGCACGCTGAAACGCATGGCTGTGCGCGTTGACCACGCCGGGTAGCACCGGCCCGGCCAAGCGAACCGCATCACGCACGGTATGCGCCGCAACATCCGGCGTGATACCCGACCAGTGGCCGCTGGCGTCGACTTCCAGCAACACATCTTTCGCCCAACTCCCCTGCACCCAGGCTTGGGCTGCAATATCTCGGCTTACTTCAATGGCCATGGTTTCCGCCTGCATACAGCGTGTTAGCAGCGGCCAGGGCTGCCTGCAGCATCGCTCGCAAAGTAGGCTGCACCTGCGTGGCTAGGCCTACATCGTAGGCAAAAGGTGGTGCCTCCTGCATATACAGGTTTTGGCACATCTCCAGTTGCAGCGCGTGCACATTTTGAGCGGGTCGGCCATAGTGGCGGGTGATATAGCCACCCTTGAAGCGGCCATTGAGCACATGGCTGAATCGCTCTGCACTTACGCATACCTGCATGACCGTTTGGGCGATAGCGGCGTGCGCGCTGTCGCCGCTGGCGGTGCCGATGTTGAGG
The DNA here is from genome assembly GCA_945898105.1 of Comamonas sp. lk. GTDB lineage: Bacteria > Pseudomonadota > Gammaproteobacteria > Burkholderiales > Burkholderiaceae_C > Allorhodoferax. The sequence continues at coordinate 10,798 of CAMDHL010000024.1, forward strand.
GCTGGCAGCGTGCCTTCAAACAACCACGGAATAGCTGAGCGGATGCTGTGCGCGTCCCACAAAAGCGCGTAGCCGTGCGTTTGCACCAGTCGCTGCAACTCGCCGGCTAGCGCCTCATGGTAAGGCTCCCAATAATCACTGCGCCTTTGCGCACGCTCAGCGGCACTCGGCGCGCAGCCTTCCCTATACAAAGCATCGCCAGTAAAAAAGCGCGTGGGGCATAGTTCGGTGTTAGACGCGCCGGGGTACATGGGTGAATCGTCCGGCGGGCGGTTCAGGTCTATCACATAGCGGCTATAGCGCGGCTGCAAAACGCTGGCACCCATGGTGGGCAAAAATTCGTACAACTGCGCCAAATGCCAATCGGTGTCCTCGACACGCAAGGCGCGAGCGGTATAGCCTGCTTGCAAGTGTGTCGGGATGAGCGTGCCGATATGCGGCATGCTCACTAGCAGCGGCACCGTGCCTTGTGTCAGCGTGCAAACTGCGCTGCTCGCGTTTGTCTGGCTCATCGCAACTGTCCTTTGAAAACGGTGGCGCGTAGCGGATTAGCGCCCATGGCATAAGCCAGCGAGGCCGGGTGTTTGACATCCCAAAGCACAAAATCAGCCTGCATGCCCGGCGCCAGAACACCACGGTCCTTCAAGCCCAAAGCCCGGGCCGCATGGCGCGTCACGCCGACCAGCGCTTCTTCGGGTGTGAAGCGAAACAGGGTGCAAGCCATATTGAGCATCAAGAGTAGCGAGGTGCAAGGCGAACTACCGGGATTGCAATCGGTGGACAGTGCCATGGGCACTTGGTGCTGGCGCAGCCAGTCCATCGGTGGCAACTTGGTTTCACGTAAAAAATAAAAAGCGCCGGGCAGCAAGACCGCCACCGTGCCGGCCTGGGCCATAGCGGCTGCACCCCTCTCAGACAGCCATTCCAAATGGTCGCAACTTAGCGCACCGTAGCTGGCCGCCATTTGCGCGCCGCCACTGTCGCTCAATTGTTCGGCATGCAGCTTGACCGGCAGACCCAGCGCTCGCGCAGCATCGAAAATGCGCGCAGTTTGGGCAAGGCTAAAACCAATGCGCTCGCAAAACGCATCCACCGCATCGACCAAGCCTTCGGCATGCAAATGCTGCATCATGGGTAGCAAGTTGTCCACATACGCATCACTCTGCCCGGCAAATTCGGGCGGCACCGCATGCGCGCCCAAAAACGTAGTGCGCACATCAATAGCGTGGCTACGGGCCAGGTTGCGCGCTACTTGCAAACATTTGCGCTCGTGCTCCATCGCAAGCCCGTACCCGGATTTGATTTCTATCGTGGTCACACCTTCGGCCATTAGGGCGCGCAAGCGGGTAGCGCTACTGCGTTCCAGTTCGGCAGCGCTGGCCCCACGCGTGGCGCTCACAGTGGAGGCGATACCACCGCCCTGGCGCGCAATCTCTTCGTAGCTCACGCCCTGCAAGCGCTGTTCAAACTCAGCAGCGCGGTCACCGCCATAGACCAGATGCGTGTGACAGTCGATCAGGCCTGGTGTGAGCAATGCTCCACCGCAGTCATGCTCCGCACTGCAAAGCGCTTGAAGCTCTGGAGGTAGATCGCTACGCGGTCCGATCCAACGGATGACTTCGCCCTCAGTCACCAATGCCGCATCGCGTACCAGACCATAAGGCTGTGCAGAACCCACTAGCATCGTGGCAGCGTCGCAGTGCGTCCACAGACTCAAAGGCATGGCGCTATCTCCATATAAAGTGCATCCGCGCTATCAATGTAAACAGACTGCTCTTTTACAATTTGCGTCCAGGCCAAGGTATGCGCTGGCAACGGCCAGCTACCGTTTGCATCGCGCAGCATCGCGCCCGATGCACCCGCCCACACAGCGCAAATGCCCGACTCCCGAGCGCGCACTTCCATCGCCTCACGCACCCGCTGCAACTTTGCGCTCGCATGCACGCTACGCACCATAAGATTGAAGTCCTGCGTAGGTCCATTGATCAATTTGCAATCGACAGACTGCGCGCCATCAAAACCAAAGACTGCGCTTTGTCGCGTCAGGCGCTGCGTCTGTACCTTAGGGCCTTGCCCCAAGGCCAATTCCACGCCTTCACCATCCAGCACCGCAAACCAACGCTGTACGCCATCAAATCGCGAAAACGGGCCGTCCGCCTCCACCTGCGCTACCGAGATACGCCAATGCCAATCGACCACTCCCGGGGGCCATGCCAGCAATTCGCGCGTGGTGCCGCCGCCGTTTTTCCAGGGCAGTGGCGTGGCGTCAGCTAAGGCGATGTGTTGCCAGTTCATAGCTGAAAATTGCCTTGGAGGTTGTAGCGCATACCAGGATAAACCAGTCGCCCTTGGCTGGCCACATGCGCGCCGCTGATGGTGCAGCGGGTAATGACCAGGCAAGGCTCGCTGGCTTTGATGCCCAGGGCCTTGGCCTCGGGTTTGGTGGGCAATGCAGCCTCGATGGAGTAGCGCGCCTCGCTCAGTGGCGCGCATTGAAACAGGTATTGCGTAGGCGTGGTGTTTTGAAAATCCACTTGCAAATAATCCGGCGCGGCCGCAGGGTTGACATGGCGGTCTTCGAGCTGAATCGGCACGCCGTCTTCGTAGTGCACCATCACCGAATGAAACACCTTGGCGCCACCGCGCACGCGCAGCGCCTGGGCCAGGGCCGCATCGGCACTGACAATTTCCAGCGTCAGCACCACGCAGCTATGGCGGTGGCCGCGCTCTAGCACCTCTTCTTGAATATCGCGCACCGCCAGCGTGCTGCTAATGCGGTGCCACTGCGCCACCACCGTGCCCGAACCGCGAATGCGCGTGAGCAAGCCTTCTGCGGCCAGCTCGGTCATGGCGCGGTTCACCGTCATGCGGCTGAGGCCAAACCGCTGTTGCAGCACCGCTTCGCTGGGCACGGCGTCGCCGGGGCGCAAATGCCCGCCGTTGATTTGCGCTTTGATAAAGGCTTGGACCTGCTCGGAGGCTGGCAGTGGGGGATGGGGCATGGGTTGATTATGGAAGGCGGTACGTGGGCTGGTGCGCCCGCTAGCGGGCTCAGGGTTTTCCCCCTATTGTGCAAGTTGTATAGACAACTACACTATCCTGACAAACCCTTAAGTGCGCTTTGCAGGAAACCCAAGCACCATGAACGCATCGATCCCCCAGGCCGCCCTGGCCCCCTTCGCCAACGCCCAAGCCCGCCCGGTGCGCGCCCCGCGTGGCCCGGCGCTTACGTGTGCCAACTGGCAAATCGAAGCGGCCTACCGCATGCTCCAAAACAACCTGGACCCGGAAGTGGCCGAAAACCCGGACCAGCTGGTGGTCTATGGCGGCATCGGCAAAGCGGCGCGCAACTGGGCGTGTTTTGAAGGCATTTTGGATAGTCGGCGCAAGCTCCAAGAAGACGAAACCTTGCTGGTGCAAAGCGGTAAACCGGTGGGCGTATTCCGCACCCATCTTGACGCCCCACGCGTGCTGCTGGCCAATTCCAACCTGGTACCGCAATGGGCCAACTG
>CAMDHL010000025.1 GCA_945898105.1 Comamonas sp. lk
AGCGCCCAGCACCCTGCTTTAGCGCAAGGGCTGCATCTGGCAAATACAGTTCGGTAAAAGGTTTCTCACAGGCTTGGGCGCGGGCCTGCACCAGCGGGTCGTCAGGCGGAGGGAACGGTAATTTGTCGATAACAACCATTTGCAAGGCCTCGCCCGGAATGTCTACACCCTCCCAGAATGAGGCGCTCGCCACGAGTACGCTGCCGAGCTCATGGTGCTTAGCGCTAGGGCCAACTCGCACGCCATGCGAATGCAGATATTGCTGAATCAATAATCGCTTGGATGTCTGACCCTGCACCAGCACTTCGATACCCGAACCCTCCAATCCGTCCTTAATGCCTCGCGCAATTATCCGCATGGCACGCAATGTCGTTGTCAGCACCAGAGTCCGCCCGCCTAAAACACGAGCGCCGTGGGCAACCAATGCCGCCACCGATGCACTATGGTCAGGGTGCGAAGGTAAAGGCACCGCGCTGGGTATGTACAAGGCCGCCTGCTGTTCATAGTCAAAAGGGCTGGGGACTTGCAACACTTGATGCGCAAGCAGCCCGCAACTGCGTACAAACCAACTTAATTTTTCGTCGGTCCCTAAGGTCGCCGAGGTAAAAATCCATGACTTAGGGCTCATACCAGGCGATGATTCGGCTGGCGCTAGTAGAAGCTGCATAAAAGGTGCAATAGTGAGGGGTGCCTCATGCAAGCTCAAGCCTGATTCAAACTCGATCCAACGCACGTGGTGAGGCGACCTAGGCAGAAAAAATGCCTGAATACTTTCACTCATCCCCTGACAACGCTGCCTCGACTCTTGCAGAAGGGGCCAAACTTGCTCCAAGCCAATACAAGTATCAAAGGCATGCTCCAGCACACCAAGCAATGCTTGCAGACTTTCGTTCCAAAACTCTGGGGCGACGCCTTGCGGCGCGGATCCAGTCCATGGACGCCGACTGTCGCTTATCGACCCGTCCAGAAGCGAACGGAGTGAGTCAGCCGCCCGCATAAGGTCCGCAGCCAACCCAAGCCAATCGGCCATTGCCCTTACCGGCCCAGCGTTATGAGCAGCTAAATGTTGGGACAACGACTTAGCTTGGCCTGTAGTCCAGCGGCGCCCTAAGAATTGCACACCAATGTCACTAAGTCGGTGGGCTTCGTCAAAAATTACGGTACGCACATCCGGCAATAACTCGGCTACACCGGAGGCACGTACGTTGACATCGGCGAAAAACAAATGATGATTCACCACTACTACATCGGCCTGCATGGCCCGCTGGCGAGCCTTGCCGATGTGGCAATTCTGAATGTGCGGACAAGTGCCACCTAAACAGTTTTCGCGGGTGGAGGTCACCAAGTTGATCAGCCTGGGCTGTGCTTCCAAATCGCCGAACTCCGTAACATCGCCATGTACGGTCTGGTGTGCCCAAGTCCGCACTCCTTGCATCACCTCTTGCTCTTGTAAAGACAGATCATGTTCGATTAGATTGGCCTGCGAAAGGCGCTGGGCGCACAGGTAACTGCTTCGTCCCTTGAGCAAAGCGGTGCTGACTTGAAAACCAAGGGCGGCAAGTACCTGCGGCAGATCACGAAGGTACAACTGCTCTTGTAAATTTTTTGTGGCGGTGGAAATTAGCACTTTTTCACCGCTCAGCAAGACCGGAATCAGATAGGCCAGCGTTTTGCCTACGCCAGTACCCGCCTCGACAGCAAGAACGCCACCATCTTGCATCGCTTGTGCCACAGCTTTTGCCATAGTTACTTGTCCGCTACGCGTACTAAAACCTTCGATAGTGCGCGCTAATTGACCATTCGGGGCAAACGCAAATTCGACAGCTGCAACCAATGACTCGGGATGGTTCGGACTCTCCAACATTGCCATTTGCGTTAGCCGCTCCAGCCAACGCACAAGTTAGGCTCTTTTGGCATACTGCCTCCGTCAGCGCCGGATGGCTTAAATCTTGAAAGCCGACAAACTTGTGTGCCTAGCATCAAGTCAAACCCGTATCGACTTTGCGACGCTCTAAATCTAGGAATTGCGGTGTTTGCATTTCATTAAGCCGCGATACGGTACGGGCAAACTCATGTACCAAAGGGCCTTCGGTGTACAAGTCTTCCGGTCGTACTTCGGCTGAAAGAATCAGCTTAATGTGCCGGTCATAAAGCACATCTACCAACCAGGTAAAACGCCGTGCCTCGGCATTGCGGTTAGACGGCATATGGGGCACATCGCTCAGCAGCACTGTATGAAATTGGCTAGCAATTTCCAGGTAATCATTTTGAGAGCGAGGCCCGCCGCACAGCTGTTGGAAATCAAACCACACCACGCCACCAGCGCGCTTGCGGGCAAGGATGCTGCGTTGTTCGATGCGTAATGCTCGATCACCTTCCTGGGCTTCGGCCAGCTTGGAAAATGCCAGGGCCATAGCTTGGTCCGCCGCAGATCCGTTGGGGACATGGTAGAGATCCAAGGCGCCCATGGCTAAGCGGCGATAGTCCACGCCATTATCCACATTGATCACTTGCATGTGCTGGTTCAAAAATTCAATCGCGCCCAGCACCCGGTCCCGGTGCATGCCGCCAGGATATAAATCATCGGGCTTGAAATTCGACGTAGTTACAAATCCCACTTCATGGGTATGCAAGGCTTCTAGTAGGCGTTGCAATATCAGAGCATCGGTAATGTCGGCAACATGAAATTCGTCAAAACAAATCAGCTTGTAGCGATGCGACATGCGCTCGCCCAGCACGTCAAGTGGGTTGGCAGTACCTTGCAAATCGTGGAGCTCGCGATGCACTTCGCGCATGAATTCATGAAAATGTAGGCGGGCTTTGCGCTTGAGCGGCACGGCTTCAAAAAAGCAGTCCATCAAGAAGCTTTTGCCCCTGCCAACTCCGCCATACAAGTAAACCCCTCGGGGAATGGGGGGATGGTGGATCAACTTTTTAAAGGAGTTGCCGCGCTTCTCCTTGTAAATCGCCCACTCCCGGGCACACAAATCTAAAGCTGCCAACGCGCGCAATTGGGCCGGATCGCTGCTGAATCCTCTGGCCGACAATTCGTTCCGGTAGTAATCAAGTACTGACATTGCGGGCGCTATTGTGCCTTGCACATCGGTACACAAAGCAATACAGGGCCAACAGCGCGAAAGGCCTTTGGGGGCCTGTTAGTAGCGGCGCGGTCTCAGGCAGCTATTGCTTCGACGGGCGCAGTGGACAGCCGGGACTGCACCCTGTGGGGTGGGAAGATGATCCGAAAGTTGGAACCTTCACCTGGAACGCTGGCAATCGACAGTTCGGCGCCGTGCCGCTGCACGACATGCTTGACGATGGCAAGGCCCAGTCCGGTGCCGCCGGTGTCCCGGGATCGGCTGCGATCAACCCGGTAAAAACGCTCGGTCAGGCGCGGAATATGCTCTTGGGCAATGCCCATACCCTGGTCATAGACCGCGAATAATGCGCCCCCATCATCCGTAGCGCTGGCCAGTACGCGGATGGACTTACCAGCGGGGGAGTAGCGCACCGCATTACCAATGAGGTTGAAAAATGCACTGTGTAACTCCGTAGCAGAACCTGCCAAGGACAAGCCGCCCTGAATTTCGAAAATTAAACTATGGGTTTCACCCCACAAGACGCGCGATAACTCGCCCGCCTCTTGGCGGCATTGATCCACCAGCGCGCTGACATCCACCCATTCCTGCGTTGTAGGCAGTGGACTCCCCTCTAGGCGCGAAAGCGTCAATAAGTCGCTGACCAGGGACTGCATCCGCGAAGCCTGTTGAGCCATTAAATCCAAGTACCGTGCCCGCTCGGCGTCGTTAAGCGAAAGGGTTTGCAGGGTTTCCACAAAACCGCCGAGTACGGTCAGCGGAGTACGAATTTCGTGCGATACATTGGCCACGAAATCGCGGCGCATCGCCTCCGCCTGCTCAACTGCAGTGACATCGCGGGATAACAACAGGCTTCGACGGTCTCCGTAAGGATGCACATGTACAGATAAGCGCACCGGCAATGTGGCTGTGCTGGCGCGACCCGACATCAGCACATCATTTTCAAAGTCTTTGGCCGTAACATAAGCGGCGAATCCCGGATCACGCACCAGATTCGCAAAATGTTGCTGCAAATCGCGCCGTGCATCCAGGCCAAAATGCATCGCTGCAGACTGGTTAAACCACTCGATGCGGAAATCCTTATCCAGCAAAACAACGCCATTTGGTGAGGCCTGCATAGCAGCTAAAAATTCCTGCAAACGTTCATCGCGCTGCTGGACTGCGCGCTCGTTGTTACGCAACACGCGCCGAATGCGGTTGGAGAACTCACCCCATAAACCAGACTCGACCGCAACCTCGCGGGTTTCCTCGCTGCGCAACCAACGCATGACGCGCAAGCCGCGCGATAAATCCCACAACAACCAAAAATATGTAGCCCCTAAAGCTCCAACTAGCGAAGAGACCACTACGCCACCGTGAGAAGGGGCAAAAACCCGCATAAAAATGGCGGCCAATAAGGCACCAACACCCTGGAAAAGGGAAAAACTGAGCAGACGAATTAGCATGTAAAAGCTAGCCGCACTTAGCCCGCTTGGCCTGCCAAATTGTTGGGCTGCGATTGCAACTGTGGTTTGGCAGTAAGGCGATAGCCCGCTCCGCGCACGGTCTCAACCATCGCGGCGGCCTCGCCAAGGGCTTCGCGTAGGCGCTTAACGTGCACATCCACCGTGCGTTCCTCGATATAGACATGGTCACCCCACACTTTATCCAGCAACTGCCCGCGGCTGTGCACGCGCTCGGCATGGCCCATGAGGTACTGCAAAAGTTTAAATTCTGTTGGGCCGAGTTTGATCGCCTGATCGTTAAACGAAACCCGATGTGTAGCCGAATCAAGGCGTAAGCCTGATATCAAAATAGCTTCATCCTTCATCTGCGGGGCACGCCGGCGCAACACCGCGCGCACACGTGCCAGCAATTCTTTGGTGGAAAAAGGCTTGGCAATGTAGTCATCGGCACCGGCATCCAGGCCTGCAACGCGGTCAGCTTCATCTCCACGCGCCGTCAACATAATGAGAGGGACCGCTTTCGTCCGATCATTGCCGCGCCAGCGCTTAGCCAGCGAAAGACCACTTTCCCCGGGCAACATCCAGTCCAGCAATATCAGATCGGGTAGCGCCGCATCAATTTCCCGCTGCGCGCTGACGCTGTCCATAGCCCAGATCGGACGAAAACCGTTATGCCGTAAGTTGACCGCGATGAGTTCGGCTATAGACGGCTCATCCTCTACCAACAGCACCGTGGGCGTATTCCTCATTGGATAGCCTGCTCCACCTTGGCCATACTGCTGTGGCGTACGTCCTCACCCTTGACGATATAAATGATAAATTCCGCAATATTCTTTGCGTGATCACCAATGCGTTCGATAGCTTTTGCAAGGAACAAGAGATCAAGACTTGCCGAAATCGTACGCGGATCTTCCATCATGTAAGTGATGAGAATGCGAACGAAACTGTCGAACTCTTTGTCAATCTGGTCATCCTCTTTCATAATACTCAATGCCGCATTCACATCAAGACGGGCAAAGGCATCCAGCGCCTTGTTGAGTAAGCCAGAGGCTAGATCTCCCGCGTAACGCAGTTCCAGCGTTGGTAGGGAACGCGGGGCGCCGCTGTCGATAATGGAGCGCACCATGCGGGCGATCTTGGCCGCCTCGTCGCCGACCCGTTCTAGGTTAGCGGTGGTCTTGGAAATCGCGATCAACAAGCGCAAATCACGTGCTGTTGGCTGCCTGCGGGCAATGATGGACGAGAGGTCACGGTCGATCTCGATCTCCATCGCATTGACACGCGCTTCTTTGATCGCAACCTCATCGGCCGCTTCGACATCGAAATGGGAAAGCGCATGGATTGCACGAAGAATCTGCGATTCAACCAAACCACCCATTTCCATCACCTGCGATGACACCGAGGTCAATTCAGAATCGAATTGGGTTGATAAATGTTTATCAGGCATGGGGATTCCTAGTGGGTTGGAAAAGGGAAAATGCGGGTCAAGTATAAAAAGTGATTAACCGAAACGACCGGTAATGTAGTCTTCCGTCTCTTTGCGTTTGGGCTTGAAAAACATTTGCTCAGTTTCCCCAAACTCGATCAGATCGCCCAGGTACATGTAGGCGGTGTAATCGCTGCAGCGCGCGGCCTGCTGCATATTGTGGGTCACAATAACCACGGTGTAATCAGTTTTAAGCTCCACAATCAGCTCTTCCACTTTGGCCGTGGAAATGGGGTCCAGCGCCGAGCAGGGCTCGTCTAGTAAAAGCACCTCAGGCTTGATCGCAATACCCCGTGCGATGCACAGGCGTTGTTGCTGCCCTCCAGATAGGCTGGAGCCGCTCTGGTGCAATTTATCTTTCACTTCGACCCAAAGCGCAGACTTGCGCAAAGCCCATTCCACCCGTTCTTCCAGGTCGCTAGTATCTAGGTTTTCAAACAGCTTTACGCCGAAAGCCACATTATCGAAAATCGACATCGGGAAAGGCGTTGGCTTTTGAAACACCATGCCTACTTTGGCGCGCAGCAGGGCAACGTCTTCTTTGCTGTTAAGCAAGTCTTCGCCGTCGAGCAAAATTTGACCTTCAGCGCGTTGCTCCGGGTACAGCTCAAACATCCGGTTGAGTACACGTAATAGCGTTGATTTTCCACAGCCCGAAGGGCCGATGAACGCAGTTACCCTGCGCTCCGGAATTTCCAAGTTAATGTCCTTTAAGGCCTTGAATTTTCCGTAGTAAAAATTCAGATCTTTGATGGCGATTTTGGTACGCGCGATACCGGTGTCTGTTTTGAGCATGATAAGTAGTATCCGTAAACGTTCAGGATTTTTGACGCGTCAAAACGCGCGCCACGATGTTCAGTCCGAGTACCGCCAGCGTGATGAGGAAGACGCCTGCCCAAGCAAGCTTTTGCCAATTTTCATAGGGGCTCATTGCAAACTTGAAAATAGTGACCGGCAGACTAGCCATAGGTTCACTCAAACTGGAGGTCCAGAATTGGTTACTTAAGGCGGTGAACAACAGGGGAGCGGTTTCGCCCGCGATCCGCGCTACTGCCAGCAGCACCCCGGTAATCACCCCCGAGCGCGCAGCCTTCATAGTGATACTGCCAATCACTTTCCATTTAGGTGCACCCAAGGCATAGGCGGCCTCACGCAGCCCGGAGGGCACGAGCCGCAGCATATCTTCGGTGGTACGAATCACCACAGGGATGACAATCAGCGCCAGTGCTACCACTCCGGCAAAACCTGAAAATGATCTGAAACTGGAAACTACCACCGAATAGACAAAAAGACCGATGACGATGGAAGGCGCAGAAAGCAATATGTCATTGACAAAGCGCGTGGTCTCAGCCAACCATCCTTTGGAATCAAACTCGGCCAAGTAAATGCCTGCCATGATGCCAATGGGCGCGCCCAAACAGGTGGCCAAGGTGACCATCACCAGGGAGCCGTAGATCGCATTGGCCAGACCGCCCTCTTCATTGGGCGGCGGCGTCATCTGCGTCAAGGTTGCAAAAGTCAAGCCGTCAATACCCAGGCTGACCGTCTCAAACAAAATCCAAAACAGCCAAAAAAGCCCAAACAACATAGCCGACATAGCCAAAACAATGGCCAGCAAATTGACGCGCTTACGGCTAGCAAACCGCGCTTTGCGGGCCTCTAGTGCGGGGTTAGTGCTCATGTTTTGGTCCCCTCGCCTTTACGCAACTGTGCCAGCAAGAACTTGGACAGAGACAAAATAACAAAAGTGATAAAAAACAAAACCAAACCAAGGTACATCAATGCAGCCTGGTGCAAACCTTCGCCAGCCTCCGCAAATTCATTAGCCAGCGCCGAAGTGATGCTGTTGGCCGCCTGGAACAGACTGAGGGAATCGAGTTGGTTGAAGTTACCAATAACAAAGGTAACCGCCATGGTCTCCCCGATAGCGCGTCCCAGACCCAACATAATGCCGCCGATGACCCCTGTTTTGGTGTAAGGCAGCACCACGCGGGACACCACTTCCCAAGTGGTCGCACCCAAACCATAAGCGGACTCTTTAAGCAGCGGTGGCGTGACTTCGAACACATCACGCATCACCGCTGAAATGAAGGGAATGATCATGATGGCCAAAATAATGCCGGCCGACAAAATACCGATTCCTACGGGAGGACCAGAGACAAATGCACCCAAGTAGGGGACTCCATTGAATGCGCTTTGCAGAGGGATTTGTACGTAGGTCGCCAGTACCGGGCCAAACACCAGCAAACCCCACATACCGTAAACGATGGAAGGAACGGCTGCTAAGAGCTCAATCGCAGTCCCCAAAGGACGCTTGAGCCAAGCCGGTGACAGCTCTGTCAAGAAAAGCGCAATCCCAAAACTTACCGGCACGGCAATCAGCAGTGCGATCAAGGAGGTCGCCACGGTGCCGTAAATCATCACCAGGCCACCAAAATCCTCTTGGACTGGGTCCCACACCGTGCTGGTTAAAAAAGAAAAACCGTATTTGTGTATGGCAGGCCAGGCGCTGATGGCCAAGGACAGCAAAATAGCTGCCAACAATCCCATGGTCAGCAAGGCTGCAGATTTTGCCAGCCAGCCGAAAACTTGGTCCGCAAGCGGACCGCTAAGCGCCCGTTTGGGATTGGTAGTTTGGTTCATAAAAAGACCCAGCATTCGGTTTTATACATCCGGGCAAGCGCTATCCGTAAAACGGCATCCCTGCGCTTGGCCCGGTGAAGACACGGCAAAAAGTGCCTGTTACTTGTAGGAAATGACTTTTCCGGATGGGTCTTTAATCTCTCCCCAGGCCTTTTGAATAGCCGCTACCGCTGCTGTAGGCATCGGCACATAGTCCAGATCAGCGGCTGCTTTCTCTCCGTTGGCGAAAGCCCAGTTAAAGAACTTCAAGGTCTCGCTGCCGTTTGCAGGCTTGTCTTGGCTGTTATGCATCAAGATAAAGGTGGCGCCGCTCAGAGGCCAAGAATCCTTACCAGGCTGGTTAGTCAAGATTTGATAAAAAGACTTGGCCCAATCGGCACCTGCAGCCGCAGCTTTAAAGGTGTCGTCCTCAGGCTTGACGAAATTGCCGGCAGCGTTTTGCACCAGGGCATAGTTCAGTTTGTTTTGCTTGACGTAGGAGTACTCCACGTAGCCTAGGGAATTGGGCAAGCGGGCCACGAAAGCAGCAACGCCCTCATTACCCTTGCCACCGGCACCTACGGGCCAGTTAACCGCTGTGCCCTCGCCGACCTTGGCTTTCCAATCAGGGCTCACCTTGCTGAGGTAATTGGTAAAGATAAATGTGGTACCCGAACCATCGGCACGACGCACCTGGGCGATCGCGGTGTCAGGTAAGTTCACACCAGGGTTGATGGCCTTGATCGCCGGATCATTCCAACGCGACACTTTGCCCAGGAAAATATCAGCCAGCAAAGGGCCTGTCAGCTTTAACTGTCCGGGCGCGATACCTGCAACATTGAGGATTGGCACCACACCACCGATAACGGTGGGGAATTGCATTTGTCCTTTGGTTTTCAGAACGTCATCTGTCAAAGGCATATCGGTGGCACCGAAATCGACGGTCTTGGAGTCGATTTGCTTGATGCCGCCACCCGAGCCGACGGACTGGTAATTTACTTTAACGCCAGTCTGCTTGTTGTAATCAGACGCCCACTTGGCGTACAGGGGCGCTGGAAATGAGGCTCCGGCACCGGTTATTTCCTGGGCCTGAACGCCCGTGGCGATGAAAGCGCACGCCGAGGCCAGCGCGAGAAGGGAACGGGGAGAAACGACTTGCATGGGACACCTTTTCAATGGTTGGGGGGATGCGGTCAACTCTAAGTATCAAATATGACAAATGAGTGACAAAACAAGAGTTCCTTTCTGCAAATTTCGCGCTCTGACCGTCGATTCCCAACCATTTTGTCATTAAATTGACATTATTGATTCTTATCCTTGGCTTTTCATCTGGAGGTTTTCTATGTCTTATCTACTCACTTTGCGCTTCACGCGCCGTGCCGCGCTCGTATGCGCAACTATTGCTTTGGTCAGCGCTTGCGCAACCCCCCAAAAGCCAGTCAGTCTGGCCGATACGATCGCCAAGACGCCCGATTTGAGCACTCTCAACGGCTTGGTTAAAACCGCTGGCTTGACCGAGACGCTGCAGGGCCCGGGCCCGTTCACTATATTTGCACCCAGTGACGCTGCATTTAAAGTCCTCAAGGCCGGAACATTGGAAGAGCTGAGCAAGAACCCCGCAAATGTCAAAAACCTCTTGCTGTTCCACGCTGTCTCGGGCGCAGTAGCCTCCAAAGATGTGAAAAACAGCAACGCCAAGGCGGTCAATGGCGATGCTTTGGCGCTTGCCAAGTCGGGGGATTTTGTGACCGTTGAAAACGCATTCGTCGTCAAGGCAGATGTAATGGCCAGTAACGGTGTTATCCACATCATCGATACCGTACTAACCCCGCCGAAAAAATAAGCCTAAACGCTAGGGGGGTCGCCATGACCGCCCCATTTTCGCCTCTTAACCCTCAAACTGTTCCGCGTAGTGAATCAAGTTTGGGGTAGGTAAATCCGTAGGCGCTGCTCCCTTGCGGGCCGCCCTTGCGCATCCAAGGTACTGCTATCCTTAGAGGGATCAGCTTTTTAATCGTTTCTCATGTCCTCTCCCACCCGCCTGGCCGCTATCGACCTAGGCTCGAACAGTTTCCGCCTAGAGATTGGTGTCATTTCACATGGTGCATTTGAACGTACCGACTATTTAAAAGAGTCTGTGCGCCAAGGCGCGGGCATGGACACCGAACGAAACCTGACGGCGCAGGCTATGCAAAGCGGCTGGGACTGTTTGGCACGTTTTGGTGAACGCCTGGCGGGATTCAAAGCGCCACAAGTACGCGCAGTCGCCACACAAACCATGCGCGAAGCACGCAACAGGGACGTATTTCTGGCCCGGGCCGTCAAGATATTGGGCTTTCCCATTGATGTCATCTCAGGCCGCGAAGAGGCTCGGCTAATTTACAAAGGCGTCTCGCACCTTCTGCCACCGTCGGACGAACGGCGCCTTGTGGTTGATATCGGTGGTCGATCCACGGAGCTGATCCTGGGTCAGAACCAACAACCACGGGTGATGGAATCGTTTCGCGTGGGCAGTATTGCCTGGTCCACCCGTTATTTTCCCGATGGACTGTGGCGGCGTAAATCTTTTGAAACCGCCGAAATCGCGGCTAAGGCGGTGTTGGAAGGTGCGTTGCAGGCCTACCACCCTGGCAATTGGGACATCGCCTATGGTTCGGCAGGCACTGTCAGCGCGGTCAGTGAAGCATTGGCCGCTGGTGGGTGGACCGATGGTTTGGTGACTGCGGAAGGCTTGGACTGGCTTAAGGAAGTGCTGATAGAAACCGGTCAGGCCGAGGGCACCAAAATTCTCGGACTACGCGAAGACCGCAAAGCCATCATCGCCGGCGGCTTAGCAGTTACACGTGCTTTGTTCAACTTACTGGGCATTGAAAGCCTCAGCCCTACCGCCGGCGGCTTGCGACACGGTCTTTTGTGCCAAATGCAGAGCTCGCGAGAAAGCAACAGCGACTTACGTAGCAAAACGGTCGAACGCCTAGCCAATAAATTTAATGTCGACAGGGCCCACGGTAACCGCGTGGGCAAATGGGCGACCCAGTTGCTGGCTCAAATTCTGGGCGACGAGTCCCCAGACCCAACTGATGAGTCCAACCGAAGTATGCGCAAGCTGCGCTGGGCTGCTGAGCTGCATGAGATTGGCAGCCATATTTCACACAGCGATTACCACAAGCACGGTGCCTATATTTTGCAAAATGCCGATGCTATGGGCTTTTCTCTGGACGAGCTGCAGCGACTAAGTCTGCTGGTACTGGGCCATCGCGGTAAATTGCGCAAAATAGAAGCTGACTTAGAGTTAGAAGACTTACGCGCGCAATTAATGGCGCTGCGGATTGCCGTGATTTTGTGCCACGCCCGGCGTGACCCACGCCCGGACTGCGTGCAAGTCTCGCAAAGCAAAGGCGTGGTTAAAGTGCAATGCGACGCTGGGTGGGCCGCTGAGTTTCCGCAATCAGCCTACTTGCTGCGTGAAGAGGCGCAGGCTTGGCAAAAAACTGGTTGGCCGATGGAGTTTTTGGACACTTAGGACGGCAAGCAAAGCACAAGACGCGTCAAAGAAGGTCCGGCGACTGCACGCTGAGCACCGTGGTTTCTGCTTCACCATGGCGCTCCCGGTACCTTAACCACCAAACCGCTCCTTTTTTTACCACGCAGGTCTGACCCGGCATCGCCAACAATTGGGCGATTGCTTGGCCGATGGTAGGTTGATGCCCTACCACCAACACGCAGGTACTGGCGTGCGGCCAGCTCACCAGCTGCAATAGGTCCTCCACGCCAGCCAACGGGGCCAAAGCGGCGTTGATCTTGTATTTGCGATCCAAGGCCTTAGCCGTTTGCTCGGCACGTAGGGCGGGACTGCAATACACCTTGGTGCCTGCGGGTAATTGGCGATCCAGCCAGGCGGCCATACGCTGGGCCTGCTTTTCGCCTCGCGGGCTCAAGGTTCTGAGCATGTCATCACCGACCAACTCCAGGTCAATCGCCTCGGCGTGCCGCCAAAAAACCAAATCCATGGTGCTCATTCGGCTTCCGCCTGCGCGTTATGCATGCCATAGCGCGCCATAAGTGCAGCCTGCGCGGAATGCCCGGGGCGTGCGCCACTGCCACGCGCCGCCAGGTAGCTTCCATCTGGCTGCATATCCCAAGCGTCCTGGCTGTCGTGCAGATAAGCTAAAAGACATTCATCAATCAAGCGCTGCCTTTGAACGTCATCGGTCACCGGCCAAGCCAACTCCACGCGGCGGACCATGTTGCGATTCATCCAATCTGCACTGGACAAATACAACTCATCGCACGTCCCTTCACGGAAATAAAAAACACGGGAATGCTCTAAAAAGCGACCAATGATAGATCGCACACGGATGTTGTCTGTGAAGCCTTTGACCCGGGCGGGCAACATGCAGGCTCCACGAACAATCAAATCAATTTGGACGCCACTTTGCCCTGCCTGAATCAGCGCTTGGATCAGTTCCAAATCGGTCAGGGAATTCATTTTTGCAACGATACGCGTAGATTCACCCTTACTTGCTGCCAGCGCAAGCGTCTCAATTTTTGCGATCAGTTGGTCATGCAAATGGAACGGCGCCATCCACATTTTTTTTAAGCGCGGGAGCCTACTTTGACTAGCCAGATGGACAAAGACGTTTTCCATATCTCCCGTCAAATTCGGGTCGGAACTTAAGTGACTGATGTCGGTATACAAGCGCGCCGTGCGCGAGTTGTAATTGCCTGTAGATAAATGACCATAACGCTTGAGCGACTTGCCTTCGCGCCGGGTAACCAAGAGCATCTTGGCATGCGTTTTCAACCCCACCACGCCGTAAACCACTTGGGCGCCAATGGACTCAAGCATCTCCGCCCAGTTGATATTGGCCTCTTCATCAAAGCGCGCTTTTAGTTCCACTACGACGGTGACCTCTTTGCCCTTGCGAACCGCCTCCCGCAATAAGTCCATGATGGTCGAATCCGCACCAGCTCGATATATCGTTTGCTTAATTGCCAGCACATTCGGATCGTTAACAGCAGCACGTAAGAAAAGCAATACACCTTCAAAACTTTCAAAAGGCTGATGGAAAATAACATCGCCTTGCTTAAGTTGCTCAAAGACGTTGACACCCAAATCTAACTGTACCGGTGGTGCTGCGCGGTAGGCGGGGAAGCACAATTCGGGGCGGTCCAGCAGATCAATCATCTGAGTCAGTCGCACCAAATTCACAGGGCCGGAGACCCTGTATAACGCCATGGCAGGCAAATCAAATTGCTTTAAGAGGAAATGCGACAGGTGTTCCGAGCAACCGGAGGACACTTCCAGCCGCACCGCTTCTCCGTAGTGCCGATGCACCAAGCCCTGGCGCAGAGCCATACGTAAGTTTTGAACATCATCTTCGTCCACTGCCAAGTCCGAATGACGCGTTACTCGAAAGTGCGAAAACTGATCCACCGTGCGACCACCAAAGAGCTCGGACAAGTGCGCCCGGATCACGCTGGTCAGTGCGACAAAGACCAATTTGGTGCCAGACACTCTATCGGGCATTCGGATGATGCGTGGCAAAACGCGTGGCACTTTGACGATGGCAATTTCGTTGCTGCGCCCAAAGGCATCGTTACCACCTAGACGCACAATAAAGTTCAAGGCCTTGTTAGC
>CAMDHL010000026.1 GCA_945898105.1 Comamonas sp. lk
TCGCTAATGCTTGGCAGGCGCGGCTAAGTCCAAGCGTAAAAAGGCTTCGGGCGGCGCGTCATTCTTTTCCATGATTGCGCCAATCTGCGCCATCAAGCGCTGCTCCACCGCAGCGTCGCGGATGGGGTTCAATTGCGCAGGGTCGGCGATCAGATCAAAAAGTACCGTGGTCGTATCCTCATAGCCACTGCCCTGCCCTGTGTGACCTACCGGTTGCCCTTTGGCATTGCGCCGGGCAGGCACTTTGAGCAAGGGCACGCCTTGCGTGAAATTAAAGCCGCGCGCCAGCTCGGCCTGTGCCAGGTCGGCCACGGCAAACATAGACTTGAGGTGCATGGGCATCAAGGTGTATTCATACAAGTCCTGGCGTGTCATGTCCTGCGGATAGCGGAAATAGGTATAGCGCCCGTCAGTGATATTGGTGGCTGCGCCAAACATCCCGTAAATCGCCGCTTCGCGAATCGGCCTATCTTGCTCCAACAAGGACAATAACGAATGGCCTTCCACTGTGGCTGGTGGCTTCACACCGTGCAGATCTAACAAGGTGGGCATCAAGTCCGTAGTCTGGGTTAAGGCTTGACGGCGCTGACCTGCCTGCGCCGCAAAAGCCGGGTGTGCAATCAGAAGTGGAATGTGCGCGATTTCGTTAAAGAACGGCATGCGGTTCTTTCCCCACCAATCGTGCTCGGCCAACAAAAAGCCATGGTCGGTAGTAAGGATTACCGTGGTGTCTTCCCACATGGAATGACGGTCCATATAGTCGAGCAAGCGGCCAAAGTATTCATCGCACATGCTGAGCAAAGCCGCATAGTTGGCGCGCAGCTCCTGCACTTCCAGCGCAGTTTCCTCATGACGCTTGTAGCGCGGCCAGTCCAGGATCGGGCCGGTGTAGCCGGTGGGATAGCGCTCACGAAAACGCGCTGGTGCGGAAAAAGGTTCGTGCGGATCAAAGCACTCCAAATGCAGCACCCAGTTGTCAGCATCGCGGTTGGTGTCCAGAAAATCAAAACCGGCCTTGAAGGTGCGGGGGCAGCAATAGTCAGCCTCGTCTTTCATGTACTCCCGGTTCACCATGGTTTGCAGTCGGCCATCATTGGGACCGTCGGGCTGCTGCATCGGGTGGTACATCTGCTTGAAACGCTCCAGGGGTGGCTGCACCATCGCCTTCCATTTGTCCCACTCCTGGCCGCGTATGAATTCCCAGGACGAATACCGGTTGTGGTACGTGGCTCCGCCGTCTTCCCAATAGTGGTAATGGTCCGAAATCAGATGGGTGTAGGCACCCTGGGCGCGCAGTAGCTCTGAAAAAGACTGGTCAAAAGGCTCTAGCGCGCCCCAGCTGCGGTGCAAAAAATTCAGGCGTCCGGTATGCAGATCACGCCGTGCCGGCATGCAGGGCAAGCTGCCTACGTAGTGGTTGTCAAAGGTCACCGCGCGCTGCGCAAAGCGTTGGAACTGCGGCGTGGCGACAGCGCTGCCGCCATAGCACTCCAAGGCGTTGCGCACCAGGGAGTCAAAGAGTACAAAAATCGTCTTCATGAATGCGCCTTGCAGTGGCGGTGCGGTCCGGCACTGCCATCGTTTGCGGCACATACTGACCCCCGTCAAGGCTATGTTACTATAGATAGAACTATCGGATTTTTAATGCAGAGTTCGGCCCATCCCATCTTCCCAGACAGCCCGGTGCCGCTGTACTCCCAGCTGGCCGACTTGCTGCGCCAACGCGTGCTGCGCGGCCTGTGGGGGCCAGGAACCAAGGTGCCTTCGCTCGAGGCTCTGGTAGCCGAATTTCAGGTTGCGCGCGTTACCGTGCGCCAGGCCATCGACATCCTCACCCGCGAAGGGCTCTTGCTGCCGCAACGAGGGCGCGGCACCTTTGTCACTGACCAAGTGCGCACCGAACGCTCGCTCACGCTAGAGACATCTTTGCGCGGCCTGGCAGACGCCTACCGAAATGACAAACCCGAGCTGACCTTGCTGGAAGAAGCAGGAGTACAACCGCCGCTCACCCCCATGGATGGTAAAGCCGCACCCGCCTACCATTACATGCGCCGGGTGCATTCGCGTGACGGCCAAGCCTATTGCACTGCGTCGATCTTTATTGACCAACGTGTGTTCCGCCAGGCGCCCAAGCGCTTCCGCCAGGAAACCGTGGTCCCGGTGATGATGGATCTGCCCAAGGTGCATATTGCTTCTGCGCGGCAGACCTTGCGCATCTCCACTGCCGATGTCGAAATCGCCCGCCTCATTCAGGTGCCCGTGGGCTCGCCCGTGGCAGAAGTGCGGCGCATATGCCAAGACACCGATGGCACGGTTTTATACCTTGGGCAAATTACCTATCGGGGTGACTTCATTCAATTCGAAATGCAGCTCACGCTCTAAATTTTTTCTTCCATCAAACTCAAGACCACCGCCATGCACCTCCACTATTTTCCCCGCCGCGTCGCGCTGCTTAAGCTGCTGGTAGCCGGTTCAGCTCTATTGGCCTGCTTCACACAAGCGCATGCGCAAAACTACCCCAACAAGCCGATCCGTTTGGTGGTGCCCTGGCCCGCGGGCGGCCTGGTGGATGTTGCAGCGCGCCAAGTGAGCAGCCGCCTACAAACCAGTCTCGGGCAGCCATTCGTGGTGGAAAACAAACTCGGTGCCGGAGGCAATATCGGCGCCGACCAGGTGGCAAAAGCCAGCGCAGATGGCTACACCTTACTGTTTACCACCAGCGCTCTGACGATGAATACCGCCATGCGCTCGCCTATGCCTTTTGATGCAGTTAAAGACTTCGAGCGCGTCGCGATGGTGGCTTATGGGCCGCTGGTGTTGGTAGTGCATCCCAGTAGCCAAATCAACTCATTAGACGATTTGACGAAAACTGCGCGCGCCAAGCCTGGCACCTTGAGCTATGCATCTGCCGGCATCGGTTCACCGGCCCACCTGACGGGCGAACTTCTGAAATCGCGGCTCAATTTATTTGTGGTGCACATCCCCTACACCGGCGCTCCGGCGGCTATCACCGACCAGATCGCAGGGCGCATTGATTACCAGTTTGCTAATGCAGCAGTTGCGCTTCCACAAATCAAAGCGGGCAAGCTACGCGCACTGGCCGTCACCAGCCCACAACGTATGCCTGGCCTACCTCAGATTCCCACCATGGCCGAAGCCGGTATGAAAGATTTTGAAGTCGACCAATGGCTAGGCCTGCTGGCCCCCAAAGGAACACCTGCGACAGTGGTGGACAAGCTGGTGAGCGAAGTCAATAAAGTGCTGGCGCAAGACGAGTTCGGTCAGGCCTTGGCCAATTCCGGTATGCACAGTGCCAAACCCGGAAAGCCCGAAACCTTCGATGCATTTTTCAAGCAAGAGTTGGTGCAATGGACCAAAGTGGTCAAGGCCGCCGACATCAAGCCTGAATAAGTTTGCCTCCAGTAATAACCGATGAGCAAGGTGCAACCCAATATTTTGCTGGTCATGGCCGACCAACTGGCAGTGCCCACCTTGCCCTTTCACGGGCATCCGCTAGTCAAGACGCCGCATCTAAGTGCGCTGGCTGCGCGGGGCGTGGTCTTTGACAGCGCCTATTGCAACTTCCCAATCTGCGCGCCTTCGCGTGTGTCCATGTTGAGCGGGCGCTTACCGCATTCACTAGGCGCTTATGACAATGCAGCCGAGTTTGCATCGGCCACACCCACAATGGCGCACTACCTGCGTCATGCGGGGTACCGTACTATTTTGTGCGGCAAGATGCATTTCATCGGTGCCGACCAGTTGCATGGTTTTGACGAACGCTTGACTACTGACATCTACCCAGCCGACTTTGCCTGGACACCGGACTGGCGCAAAGGCCCGGCCTACCGACCCACCGGCGTGAGTATGCGGCCGGTGCTCGAGGCGGGCCCATGTGTGCGCAGCATGCAAATCGACTACGACGACGAAGTGGAATACAAAGGCGCGCAATGTCTGTACGACCTGGCGCGCGCCCAAAGCGACAAACCATTTTTCCTCACCGTCTCTTACACGCACCCGCATCCGCCTTTTGTGGCACCGCAGCGGTTTTGGGATTTGTACCGCGAAGAGGACATCGACGCGCCGCGTGTGCCCCCCATTCCTTATGAAGACCTGGACGTGCACAGCCAGTGGTTGTATGTGGCCCATGCACAAGACCTGTACAGCGTCTCCGAAGCGCAAGTGCGCCGAGCGCGCCATGCCTATTACGGCATGGTGAGCTACGTTGATGAAAAAATCGGTCGCATCCTGAACGTGCTGGAGGAAACCGGCTTGCAAGACAACACCGTAGTGGTTTTTTGCGGTGACCACGGCGAAATGTTGGGCGAACGCGGCATGTGGTTCAAGCAATGCTTTTTCGAATCCTCGGTGCGCGTGCCGCTGATCGTCTCCATGCCCAAGCGCTTTGCCCCAGGGCGCGTGACAGACCATGTATCACTTGTCGACCTGCTGCCCACTTTCCGCGACCTGGCGCATGATGGGAAGCCTCCTGCGGCCGCAGGCCCCTTGCACGGGCACAGTCTTTTGGGATTACTGCAAGCACAGTCCGAGCCCGAGCGCTGCGTGGTGTCCGAATACAGCTCCGAAGGCGTGATGGCCCCCTCTCGCATGGTGCGCCTCGGCCCCTGGAAGTACATTTTCACCCATGGCCTGTCACCTTTATTGTTCAACCTGGAAGCCGACCCCGACGAACTAAATAACTTGGCTGGACACAGCACCCATGCGGCCACCGAGCAAAGCCTGCATGCGCGCTTGGTGCAAGACTGGGATCCAGCCGCAGTCCATGCGCAAATTCTGGCTAGCCAGCAAGAGCGCCTGTTTCTGGCCGAAATTGCCAGTCAGTCCGAAGCCACACCTAACTGGGCCTTCCAACCCTTTGTGGATGAAAGCCAGCGATTTATCCGTGGCGCAGGTGCGGCAGGGCCGACCACCGTAAAAGCGCGAGCGCGCTACCCATTTGTGGAGCCGGTACAACCGGACTTGAAAAAATAAAGCCCAATGAAACGCAAAAACATATTTGCACAACTGGCCTGGTTGCTATCGCCCTGGCTGCTGATACTGGGCCTGTGGTACGCGGTACGTGCCAGCGGACTGGTCAACCTGGCCCTGGTCCCTGCGCCGCACGAGGTGTTCAGTAAGTTTATTGAACTATCGCGCGGGCGATTGGGCAGCGATATGTGGATGTCCACGCAACGCGTGTTTATTGGTGTTGCGCTAGGCGTGCTGGTGGCCGTACCCGTAGGCTTTTGCCTGGGGTGGTACAAAGGTTTGCGCAGCTTCATGGACCCAGTGATCAACTTCTTTCGTGCGCTGCCACCGATTGCTCTGATACCTTTGGTGATTGTGTATTTCGGCATAGGCGAAGCGGCCAAGACGGTGATTTTGTTTTACGCTGCGTTCTTTGCGGCGGTGATTGTGATGTACGAAGGCATTGCCCAAGTCAGCCCGATTTACATCAAAGTGGCGCGCACCCTAGGCGCCACAGAGACCGAAATTTTTACCCGCGTGGTGGTGCCACTTACGGTACCGCACATCCTGACTGCGATACGCGTGGCCTTGGGCGTGGCGTGGGCCACGCTGGTGGCCTCTGAGCTAATCGCCGCGCAGCAGGGCTTAGGTGCTTTAATTCAAAACGCGTCGTCTTTTTTCCAACTTGACATCATTTACGTCGGCATT
Organism: Comamonas sp. lk; assembly: GCA_945898105.1. Taxonomy (GTDB): domain Bacteria; phylum Pseudomonadota; class Gammaproteobacteria; order Burkholderiales; family Burkholderiaceae_C; genus Allorhodoferax. The sequence continues at coordinate 5,677 of CAMDHL010000026.1, forward strand.
ATTTCCATCGGTAGCATCGCCCTGGTAATGGACATGCTGCTGCGCCGACTCACTGTCCGGTTAGTGGCTTGGCAGGACCGTATCGCATGAACACCACAGAACAAGTGCGCGTGCGCTTTGATGGCGTCGGCGTTGAATTCCCCACCGAGCAAGGCGCTATGCGCGTGCTCGACCATGTTTCGTTTGACCTGCACCAAGGCGAGTTTGTCTCCATAATCGGCCCTTCGGGATGCGGCAAATCTACGCTCATGAACTTGCTCGCCGGGTTTTTACAGCCTACGCAAGGCCGGGTACTGCTCGATGGCCGTGAGGTTCTTGGCCCTGGCCCGGATCGGGGCGTTATCTTTCAGGAGTACGGTGTTTTCCCCTGGCTCACGGTGCGGCAAAACATCGAGTTCGGGATGACGCTGGCAGCCAACAAAGTGCCCGCTCCTCAACGGGCCCAAACTGCCGACAAATACATGGGCCTGATGGGCTTGTCCGATTTTTCCCAGCACTTCCCCAAGCACCTATCGGGCGGCATGCGTCAGCGCCTAGCCATTGCGCGCGCATACGCTGTCAACCCAGAGTTTTTACTCATGGATGAGCCCTTTGGCGCGCTAGACGCACAGACCCGCAGCGCCATGCAAGACCTCTTGTTGCAAGTGCTGCAAACCGAGAAAAAAACCGTGATGCTCATTACGCACTCGGTGGACGAAGCCATCTATCTATCGGGCCGAATCATTGTCGTGAGCGCCCGCCCCGCGCAGATACGTGCCGACATCCGCATTCCCTTTGCCTACCCGCGCCCGCTAGGAATTGCCGATACGCCAGAGTTTGCGCAACTGCGCTCGCACATCCGCGAATTGGTGATGCAGGAATACGCCGCCCAGATAAAACAAACCGTTCGCCTATCCGATTGAACTTCACTTCCCCTGCCCTCAAAAACCGCTTCGTCAGCATTTTTTTTCAAAGGAGACACTATGAGTATCAACCGCCGCACCCTCATCGCCACCGCCGCAATGTCCACTTTAGGCATGCCGGCCTTTGCCCAAGCAAAAACCAAACTCAAGGTTGGCTATCTGCATACCCCCGCCGTCGACAGTCACATATGGATAGGCCAGCAATTGGGCGCGTTCGATAAGCAGGGTCTGGAATTGGAGCTGATTCAATTCACCACCGGCCTTGAATTGTTCCAAGCCATGATTGGCGGTAGCTTGGATGTCTTGTCCACCGGTGCCGTGTTGTCTAACTTCCCAGCGCGCGGCCAGGGTAAAGCCTTTTTGATGAACAACATCGAATACGCCACGGCGCAACTCTGGGTGCGCGAGGACTCGGGAATCAAGACACTGGCGGACCTAAAAGGTGCAAAAATTTCTACCACCACCGGCACCACCGCTCATGTGTTTCTTGACCGCGCACTGCGCTCGGTGAACCTGGACTCCAGCAAAGACGTTCAACTAGTCAACCAGCGGATGGCTGAAGCCGTCACCTCTTTCATCTCAGGCGCAGTGCCTGCAGTAGCCCTTTGGGTACCCTTTGACAGCGTGGTTAGACAAAAGCTACCCGGCGCGCGTAAGCTCACCGATGCGTCCGCCTTCTATCCGCAAGCGGCCATCATGGGCGGATGGGCGGCGCGCAACGACTTTTATGAGAAGAATCGGCCGGTGCTGGGCAAGCTGGTAGCCGCCTGGGCGCAGGCCAACCAACAAATTGTCAGCAAACCCGACGAGTCCGCTGAGATGCTGCAAAAAGCGGCTTACAAAGAAATTGAATTGGCCGAATTCAAAGGCCAGTTCAAAGCCTCCAAATACTATTCCAATGCCGAATGGCGCACCCGCTACCAAGACGGTACGGCCACAAAATGGCTGCAACAAGTCACCGACTTTTTCGTAGCCAATGCCAACATCCAGGGCGCGCTAAAAGCCGACCAGTATTTCGATACCAGCCTCTACCTGGAAACTGTCAAGGGGTAAGCGCAACGCTGCGGCGTAGCTAAAGACAAAGGCTCAAGCGCAAGCGCTTGGGCCTTTGTTTCATTACAGCAAACCAGCCTGCGAAATGAACTTAGGGTTCAAATAGGCTTCCAGCGCCTCGGTGCCGCCCTCAGAGCCGTAGCCTGAATCTTTCACACCGCCGAAGGGCGTTTCAGGCATACCCAAGCCCAGGTGGTTAATACTGACCATGCCCGCTTGGACTGCTGCGCCGATTTGTTGCGCGGTGCGTGCGGAGCGAGTCCAGGCATAGGCCGCAAGACCAGCAGGCAACCGGTTGGCTTCGCGCACCGCGTCGTCAAAGCTAGCGAAAGGGTTAATCAAGGCCATGGGGCCGAAGGGCTCGTCGATCATGGCGCGAGCGTTCTGCGGCACTTCGGTCAAAACCGTCGGCTCCCAAAAATTGCCCGCACCATCTATCGGCTTGCCGCCCAAAAGCAGTTGCGCATTTTGTGCGCGGGCATCTTCCGTTAGGCTTTGCATCGCGCTAACACGGCGCGGATTGGCCAGCGGGCCCATGTTGCTGGCAGCGTCCAGTCCATTGCCAACCTTCAGATTGCGCGCGTGTTCCACGAACTGCGCGACAAATTCGCGGTACACGCCCTCTTGCACCAAAAAGCGAGTGGGCGATACGCAGACCTGGCCAGCGTTGCGGAACTTACTCGCCACCATGGTCTTGGCGGCTAGCGCAACGTCCGCATCATCAAAAACAATGACCGGTGCGTGGCCGCCTAACTCCATCGTCATGCGCTTCATGTGCAAGCCGGCCATCGAGGCCAGTTGCTTGCCCACTAAGGTAGAGCCAGTAAAAGAAATTTTGCGGATCACCGGATGCGCGATCAGGTACGAAGATATTTGCGCCGGGTCGCCGTAAATGAGGTTCACCACGCCTGCGGGCACACCGGCGTCTATAAAAGTAGTAATCAGCGCAGCGGGGGATGCCGGCGTTTCCTCCGGGGCTTTGACCACGATAGAGCAACCAGCGGCCAGCGCGGCAGCTAGCTTGCGCACGATTTGGTTGATCGGGAAATTCCAGGGTGTGAACGCCGCCACGGGGCCTACCGGCTCTTTGACCACCAGTTGGTAAACGTCCTGCTGTCGCGCGGGAATCACACGACCATAGGCGCGCCGTCCTTCTTCGGCAAACCAGTCGATAGTGTCGGCACCGGCCATCACTTCCATGCGCGCCTCGGCCAGCGGTTTGCCCTGCTCCATGGTCATCAAACGCGCCACCAGGTCGGCACGGTCGCGCAGCAACTGTGCGGCTTTACGCATGGTTTTATAGCGCTCAAACGCGCTGGTGCGGCGCCATACCTCAAAGCCCCGTTCTGCGGCATCTGCAGCCTGGGCTATGTCGTCCAAGTCTGCGCAAGCCAGTTGCGCGATCACTTCGCCGGTGGCTGGGTTACGCACTGGCAGACTGCGCCCGGAGGCACCTGCGCGCCATTGGCCGTCGATATGCAGTTGGATGTCAGGGTAATCGCTCATATTAATTCTCTGGAGTTATAGGCGTGAATCAGGTTGTTATAGGCATCAATTGGAAAACTGCGAAGGGCTGCTGCGATGCGCGTCCTCAAGCACCATGGCAGCACCTTTTTCGCCGATCATGATAGCTGCGGCGTTGGTGTTGGTAGACACCAGGCGCGGCATCACCGAGGCATCGATCACGCGCAAGCCCGCCACGCCTCGCACCCGCAGCCGCTCGTCCACCACAGCCTGCTGGTCAGCGCCCATGCGGCAAGTGCCCACCGGGTGATACACCGTGCCGCCTCGCGCGCGTGCAAAGGCTTCTAAAGCTTTGTCGCCCACCACCGCATTGCCTGGGAAATATTCCTCGCCCGTCACCAAGCCACGAAACGCCGGCTGGGCATATATGTCGCGCAACTGGCGCAGTCCGGCCACCAACACGCGGGCGTCCTGGGGATCTTGCAAATAATTGGACACGATACGCGGCGCGGCCAACGGGTTGTTGGACTGCAATTGCACCGTCCCGGTAGATAAAGGCCGGCATTGCGTGGCCGATGCCGAAAACCCGGAGAAGCGGTGCAGTGGGTCGCCGGGTTTGTCCACCGACAAAGGCATCACGTTAAACAAAACATCGGCGCGTCCGCCTTGCGCATGCTCGGTACACGCCAGCCCACCCACTTGACCAGCACCCACAGTTAAGGGCCCGCGCTGCTGAAACAACCACTGCGCACCCATCTGCGCCAGGCGCAAAGGGTTGCGGACATCGTCATTGAGCGAATGCGCTCTACGCAGTTTCACAATCACACGCGCTTGGTAGTGGTCCTGCAAATTGGCACCGACCTCAGTGGCATCGACATTGACCGTGATCTGGTGGTTGCGCAACAAAGCTGCAGGGCCAATGCCTGAGAGCTGCAATATCTGCGGCGACTGCAAAGCGCCAGCGGCCAGCAGGACTTCGCCGTCCACACGTGCCTGCTGCGGTTTGCCCGCATGCAGCCATTGCACGCCCACGGCGCGTCCGTGCTCTTGCAGGATTTGCGTGACGTGCGCGCCGGTTAACACCGTCAAATTTTTACGACCCATCGCGGGGCGCAAAAATGCAGTGGCCGCATCGCAACGCCAGTGTCCGCGCAAGGTCAGTTGGTAACGACCCATGCCATCGGATTGCGGGCCGTTGAAGTCATCGGTGCGCGCATGGCCGGCCTGAGCTGCAGCGTCTAGCCAGGCTTCGCAATAGGGGTGGTCATTACGCAAGTCCGATACGCCCAATTCGCCGCTGTCACCATGGAAAGCGTTCGCACCACCTTCATAGCGCTCGGAGCGTTTGAAGAAGGGCAAGACCTCGTCATAGGCCCAGCCCTTGGCCCCTAAAGCGGCCCAATCGTCATAGTCAGCGCGCTGGCCGCGGATGTAAAGCAGGCCATTAATCGCGCTGGAGCCACCTAGCACTTTGCCACGCGGCCACACCATAATTCGGCCCATGGTGTAGGGCTGTGGCTCCACGGGAAACTGCCAAGAAAATCGGGTGTCGTTAATCGTACGGAAGTAGCCCACCGGCAATCGCAACCAAAAGCCCTGGGATGCACCACCAGCTTCGAGCAACAAGACCCGGCACGCCGGATCCGCGCTCAGGCGATTGGCCAGCACACATCCGGCAGAACCGGCGCCGATGATGATGTAGTCAAAACCCTGCGTTGTCGTGGCTTTGGTCATAGCATGGTGGCAGGGCTAAGCAATGTGTGAGCACCCGAAGATGCAGGCTTTCGGGGGCAAAAACAGCGACTTGTGCATTAAAGGTATTATATGCCATACCTTTAGACTTTTAGCATGCAACCTGCTCCGCTGCCCCGCCCAGACACCAGCGCTTTAGCCCTGGGCATCACCCTGGAAAGCCTGTGCGCCTATGTGTTTCGCTGCCCCAGCCCAGTGCCGGTGCGAACCTCGTTTGGCGTCATGCACGACCGGCCTGCGTTGCTGGTCCGCGCACAAACTAGCGATGGCGCTGTCGGCTGGGGCGAAGTCTGGTGCAACTTCCCGGCCTGCGGCGCAGAACACCGATCGCGCTTACTGGACACGGTGATTGCACCGCTGCTGCTGAACACGTCGTTTGACAGCCCGCAAAAAGCCTATGCCCACGCCACCGCCCGCACCGAAGTACTGGCACTTCAAACTGGCGAGCCCGGCCCGTTGGCACAGGTGATCGCCGGGGTGGACTTGGCCTTGTGGGACTTATGCGCCCGCCGCGCCGGTATGCCCTTGCACCTGCTACTCGGTGGCGGCAACCACACCGTGCCCGTCTATGCCAGCGGCATTAACCCGGACGTGCCTTTGGCAGTGGTGCAGCGCATGCATGCAGCGGGCTACCGGGCGTTCAAACTCAAAATCGGTTTTGACGATGCGCAAGACCTTACAAACCTGCATGCCGTGCGTCAATGGCTGAAGCCAGAACACAATCTAATGGCTGACGTCAACCAAGCTTGGAGCCTAGCCAAAGCGCAGAGCATGCTGCCGCACCTTGCGTACTTTGAACTGGCCTGGCTGGAAGAACCTCTGCGCGCCGATAGCAGCATGGCTGCTTGGCAGCAATTGAAAGTTGTCGCATCTATGCCCTTGGCCGCCGGGGAAAACATGCTGGGTAGCCAGGCCTTTGACCAAGGAATTGCCAGCGGCGCATTCGGCGTCATTCAGCCCGACATTGCAAAATGGGGAGGCATCTCCGGCACCTGGCCGGTCATTCAAAGTATCCGGGCTCAGGGCTTGCGCTATTGCCCGCATTTTTTGGGTGCGGGTGTAGGCCTCATGGCATCGGCTCATGTGCTGGCCGCAGCCGGTGGCGACGGACTGCTCGAAGTCGATGCCAACGACAACGCTTTGCGCAGCATGCTGGCTCCGCCGCTTGCGCACGTGCGGGATGGATGCATCACTTTGGATGCGTTGCCGGGCATTGGTATCGAACCGAACTTGGAGGCGCTGGCTTCTGCGTGCGAAGGGAGTACCTCAAGCTAAGGAAGTTCCGAATATGTCCGTCATCGCGGGGAGCGAAGCGAGTCGGCGATCGATAAGCACTTGATTTACAGGCGAATGTGAATCACTTCGCTGCACTCGAAATGGCGGATTTGTAGTTATAAAAACGTTCCTTAGGTTGCTGATTTATCGATGTGCAATTTTCTATCAGTCATTACTTGGTGCTGAATTTGTTGCGGAGTAATCTTGTATTGGGCTTTGAAAACTCGATTGAAATGTGGTGTATCCAAAAAGCCCCATTTGCGAGCAACAGCAGCAATGGTCAGATGCCGAGAAGCTGGATTAACTAGTTCATATTTGATTCGATCAAGTCGTCGCTGCCGAATATGCTCACCAACCGTCGAGCGTTGACTTTGAAAAACTCGATACAGCTGACTCAGTGATAGTCCATGCGCTTGTGCTATTTCCGTTGCGGAGAGCTGAGGGTTATGCAAATTCACGCCTATATAACTATTTATTCGCCTCAGTAGTACCTCGTTATAGTTAGGCGGTAGCTCACAGTCTGTTAACTTGTGGTTTATGCAAAAGTCTAATATCCCCAGCGTATGTTCTAAGAGTGGCGTATCGTGCTCGAATGTTTGGTATCGCGCCTCATCAGCGATACCCATGAGCAGTCTGGAGGCAATTTGTGTTACACCCTTTTGCCCATGGAACGTCAAGGCCGTAAATGCATCGATGCTCTTAGGGCTGAAGGTAAATGCGCTTCTTGGAAACTGAAACACTGCCATCTCCCAATCGCTTGGAAAGTTAATGGTGTAGGGTTGACGTGTATCCCAAAAAACGAAATCACCAGACTGCAATTGCGCTTGTCTTGCATGTTGCTCAATAATCGCAGAGCCCTTAAGCTGCAGGCCGAGCATTAAGTACTCCTCGCTGTCCTGCGCAATGAGTTTGGGGGTTCGGGTTATGCACTGCGCTCTAGACCCGGAGGTCACTACGCGCACCGCACCAAGCTGAGTTAGCGCAACTTGACCCGCAAAGTCATCGTGTGGCGCGATTTTTATTTGCAAGGGCACATAGTTGCGCCATACCACTTCATTCCAAATAGGGATGCGGTCACGACTTGGAAGTTCGTGTGAAACATAGATCAGTTTGGCATCCAACGGGGAGGCCGCAGCGCGAACTTCAGACTCGTTGTCGTTCAAATGTAGCATGGCTGAGTTACTCACATATCGAAATTTGAACTATGCATGGGATGGGATTCCCACCATTTCCCTAAAGACCTAAAGGTAGGTCATTTATGCAGCCCAGTCAAGTCCGCCATTCGTCCGTGTCGGGAGTAAATAGGTTGTCCGGTTATTAGCAAGTAATCTGTCCGGTTTGTGGAGGAGCCATGCAACATGCCCCCATAAGCCGGGCCCGCTACGTGCAGGAGAACCGCAAGATGAGATTTCTAGAAGTTTATGACGGCTGGAGCGAGGGTCGCCTGACCCAGGCCGAGGCAGCGCAAATTTTGGGGCAGTGCGAGCGCAGCTTTCGCCGCCACTGTGAGCGCGACACAACCGAGAACGAAGTCGACATCTGGGGCGACTGGCCCGAGGCTGGCATTGGCATCGCCGCAGGCAAGGTGATCGGCATCGACATCGATGTGCTGCAGTCCAAAGACATCGCCGTTCAGATTGAGGGCCTGGCGAAACGGCTGCTGGGCGACACACCCGCAGTTCGCATCGGCAACGCGCCCAAGCGATTGCTGGTGTACCGAGCCGCCCAACCCTTCAGCGGTTTCAAGTACCCGCCGATCGAGGTGCTGGGCGTAGGGCAGCAGTTCATTGCGTATGGCATTCACCCAGACACCGGCAGACCCTACGAGTGGCCGGTGCAAACCTTGGCCGATCTGAAAATTGAGGAGCTGCCCGTCATCACCGAGGCGCAGGCACGCGAGTTTGCGCGCCAGGCCTACGAGATGGTCCCCGAATCCATGCGTCCCAAAAGTCTGGGCGTGGGTTTGAAGTCACCCGTGGCGTTTGCCAATCTGCCCGAGCAGCGCGGCACGTTTGAGGCAGTCCAAGA
>CAMDHL010000027.1 GCA_945898105.1 Comamonas sp. lk
TCGCGGTCCCCGGTGTCGGCGACGATCTGCCATTTGGCCACCGCACCGGCGTAGTCTTTGCGCTGGTAGTCGGCGTAGCCGTCTTCCCACATGCCTGCCTGGGCCGCAGTGCAGAAAAAAAGTGCGCTAAACAATGCCCGTTGCATGGAATTTTGTATCGACATGTCCTTTAACTCCGCATTATGTTCTTCATCGCAGCGACCATCACCTGGGAGTTTTCCTGCGATCCGGCAGGTGCCTCTTGCTGGGAGGAAGCTGGCTCAGCGGGCCTATCTGCCGCGGTGGGCTTTGGTGCTACTTGGGTTGGTGTAACAGCCTCTGACGCGAGCGCTGTACTCGCTGCGGTGGAACTGCCTGGTACAAATTCCTGCTGAATCACCGTCGAACGGTAGAGCGCTCGGAGTTGCGGAAGCTTATCCCACATCTCCTGCCAATCCAGATCAAAGGGCAGTCCCATCCAGTTGCCGGATTTCTTCAGGGCATTGACGCAGTTCTGAATTTCCTCACGGTTAAGTTCTACCATGGCAGTTTCTTCGTTGCTTAGGCTATCGCGTTGGCGCGCTTGGATGTCTGCTTCCAAGCCCTTTAATTGTTGGTAACAGCGCGCACGTTCATTACGCAAAAGGGCGCTGGCCCGGGCGTCATCGGCCTGATTGCGTAGTTTGTCAACTTCGCGCCTAACGGCGGCCAGATTTTGCAAGGTGAGGTAGTAAAAAACGGCAGCGCCTAGCACCGCGGCAAGAAAGAAAAATATCAGTAATACCAGTGTGAGGTTCATGGCATCTGGCGTCTGGGACGCATGGATTTTTAACGCGGCCCGCAGCTCTGCGGGGCCTGTGCTTCCAACATCGGCACAAGTCTAGTTTAGTCAAGTCGCCAAGCCCTGAAAAGTGAGGGTTTAACCCTGCCCTACCGTCACTAAATCAGGCCAGGGAAGACTGCACGATTCGCGTTGCAAGCCTGTCGTTCTGCCGCGCACTGCCTGGGCCTGGTAACGGGCCAGTTCCTGCGATCTACGAACCGGAGCAGGCGGGATAAGGCCTTTAGCCCAAGGCACAATAGCCGCCATGCTTATTCACCCCGCCATCAACCCGGTTGCGCTGCAACTCGGGCCCGTAGCCGTGCACTGGTACGGACTTACTTATCTTGCCGCCTTTGGTCTTTTCATGTTGCTGGGCGCGCGCCGCTTGCGCCATGCCCCTTATGCGGGCGATGGAAGCTGGAGTTTTCGCGATGTGGAGGACGTGCTTTTCCTAGGGGTTTTGGGCGTAGTGCTGGGTGGGCGTTTTGGGTACTGCCTCTTTTACAACCCGGCGTATTACGCCGCGCACCCGTTGGAAATCTTGTACGCGTGGCGAGGCGGCATGAGTTTTCATGGCGGTTTAATTGGGGTGATTCTGTCCATGGTCTGGTTTGCCTATGAGCGCAAGCGCTCCTTTTGGGCGGTGGCCGACTTCGTGGCTCCCTGTGTGCCGACCGGGCTGGCTTGCGGGCGTGTTGGCAATTTCATCAACGGCGAGCTGTGGGGCCGGGTCGCCGAGCCAGACCTCCCCTGGGGCATGGTGTTTCGCGGCGCGGGCGATCTGCCGCGCCACCCTTCGCAAATCTACCAGTTTTTGTTAGAAGGCTTGCTCTTGTTTGTGCTCTTATGGCTGTACGCACGCAGCGGGCCGCGCCAAGGGCGAGTTTCAGCAGCTTTTCTGATGGGCTATGGCGTACTTCGCTTTGTGGTGGAGTATTTCCGCGAGCCCGATGCCCACATCGGCCTCTTGCAAATGGGGTTGAGCATGGGCCAGTTGCTGTGCATTCCTATGGTGTTGGGAGGCGCCGCACTGTGGTGGTGGTTCGGCAAACGGCCTGAGTCCGCCGCGAGCTGATTTGGGGCGCAAATGGCAGGCATGATCGATTGGCAGCAAAAAGGCCCGCTGGCGACGATTACGCTGTCCAACCCGGCGCGCATGAATGCGATGACGCGCGTCATGTGGCGGCAATTGCGTGAAGTATTTCTGGAACTATCCAAGCGCACGGACCTGCGCTGCGTACTAGTGCAGGGCGCAGGGGATCATTTTTGCGCCGGCGGTGATATTTCGGAATACCCGGCGTTTCGCTTTGATCCGACCAGCCTAATGCATTTCCACGAAGTCGAGGTATGGGGCGGTTTGCAAGCCATGCTGGACTGCCCGTTACCGATTTTGGCTTTGGTACGCGGCAATTGCATGGGGGCGGGTTTAGAAATTGCCAGCTGCTGCGACCTGCGGCTGGGTGCTGCCAGCAGCGTGTATGGCGCGCCGATTGCCCGGCTGGGCTTCCCTATGGCACCGCGCGAGGCTACCCTCGTGCAAGCCGCTGTTGGTGCTGCCACCGCCAGTGCCATGCTCCTAGCGGCTGAGAGCTTTGACGCGGCGCACATGCTGCACTGCAGCTTCCTCGCTTGGAGCGCGCCCGATGAAATCGTTCAAGCCAAGGCCGATGCACTGCTGGCCCGCATGCTGCTGCTTTCCCCTCAAGCTGCGCGGCTGAACAAACAAGTGCTCAGCCAGGCGCGTCCTGCGCAGGGCCCCACACCTGCGTCGGCCTACGCGTATGCCGCAAGCCCAGAACACCACGAGGGAGTGCAGGCGTTTTTGGATAAGCGTCGGCCAGATTTCTAAAATTGCTCGGTCCGGTCTTTCCAAGGTCCGCACCAGCTTGTATGCTGCAGTTATGCTTAAGTACAAACTTCGCTAGACCTCGAAAGCTTTTACATGCAAAGCGTCCTCCTGCTTGATGACAACCCGGTCAATCTGAAGTGGTTGGAATTGCTGGTGCAGCGCCTAGATCAGGCGCAGTTCGTTAGTTTTACCGACCCTTTGGCTGCACTTGATCATGCGCGTTCGCAACGGGTGGACTTGGTGGTGGTCGATTACCTTATGCCGGAGATGAACGGGCTTGAATTCATTGCCGCCTTCCGCGCTTTGAAAGGTGCTGATTCCATCCCCTTGCTGATGATTACCGCGCACGACGAAAAAGATGTGCGCTACCGCGCCTTGGAGGCCGGTGCTTATGATTTCCTGCCCAAGCCCGTGGACGCAGCCGAGTTTGTAGCGCGTGCGCGCAATTTGCTCAAGTTGCGCGAAGCCAGTTTGCGCCTGGTCGACCATGCCGCTTGGTTAACGCGGGAGGTAGAACTAGCCACCCGCGAAATACGCGAGCGCGAACGCGAAACCGTAATGTCGCTAGTGAAAGCGGCCGGTTACCGCGACTATGAAACCGGGGCGCATATTTCACGTGTCGCGCATTACGCCTATTTGATTGCCCAGGGTTTGCAACTGTCGGCTCAGGACCAGGTCTTGGTGCTGGACGCCGCCGCCATGCACGACATTGGCAAGGTGGGTATCCCCGACCACATTCTGCTCAAACCCGGCCGCCTGGATGAGGCGGAGATGGCCATCATGCGCGAGCACCCCAGCTTGGGGCATGACTTACTCAAGGGTAGCAGTTCGCGGCTGCTACAGGCGGGCGCCATCATTGCATTGGGCCACCATGAAAAATTCGACGGAAGCGGCTATCCGCAAGGCCTGGGCGGCGAGGACATCCCACTCTTTGGCCGCATCGTTGCGGTGGCGGATGTGTTTGATGCGTTGACCTCCGAGCGCCCCTACAAAAAGCCCTGGGCGCTCGAGGAGGCAGCCGACTATTTACGTGCGCAACGCGGCTTGCATTTCGATCCGCAATGCGTGGATGTTTTTTTGCATGCTTGGCCCGAGGTTGTGCAGGTGCACCAGCGCTTTGTCGACGAATCCAAGGCCCATTCGGTTTTAGCTTTGCAGCCTGCCAACGCTGCGGTCTGAGCCCGCTGGGGCTGGGCGGCTGCCTACCTCAGCGCAGCACCAACACCGGCGTACTGCTGTGTGTGAGCACGTGCTGGGTTTCACTGCCAAGCAGCAGGCGTTTGATACCCCGGCGTCCGTGTGAGGCCATCACGATCAGGTCGCAGTCGTTTTTCTCGGCCGCGTGAATGATGGCGTTTGACACCATGTCCGACTTGCTGACCAGCGTACGCACTTCAACGCCTTTGGCGGCGCCGGCCTTCTTGACCAGATCGAGCACTGCCTGCGCTTTGTTGATCCACAAGGCCTCCACTCGCTTAATTTCTCGGGAGTCGGTAGCCATGCCGCCTTCGAAATAGGCGATGGGGTAGGGTGGCACCACCTGCATGGCCAGTAACTCGGCCTTGCAGGTAGCGGCCAGGCTGATCGCGCTGACCACCGCTTTTTTCGACAACTTGGAACCATCGGTGGCTACCAAAATACGGGTGTACATAGTTTTTTCCTTTTTGAAATCGGTGCAATGCGCTAAGCCTAGCGGCATGAAAAAGCGCCTACTTGACATGGATCAAGACGCCTTTGCGTCGCTCGCCGCACACTGGTGCCCATGTCTAATGCGGCTTGCCACGTTCCTTTTTCCGCCACCCAGCCCTTGCCAACCAGCAGTCCGGCGAGTCCGCTACCGCCGCGACCGCCGTTACCCCAAGTCGGTCGTGCCCCGGCCCTGGCGGCTCTGGATGACCCCTTGGAGTGGCCCGCCTTTTCCAAGGAATTGAGCGGTTCCACCGGCCAGTGGGAATCTCAGGTGGTGGTACAGGGTATGCACTGCGCTGCCTGCGCGATGACGGTGGAGCAAGCTCTGCTTAAGGTGCCTGGGGTGCGCAGCGCCCGTGTCAGTGCCGCATCTCGGCGTGCCAGTTTGGTCTGGGACAGCACGCGCGTACTGCCCTCGCAATGGATGGGCCATCTACAAACCCTAGGCTATGCGCTGCTGCCTGCAAATGACGCGTTTGCCATCAAAGTACGGAGCCAAGAGCGGCGTGCCGCTTTGTGGCGCTGGCTGGTGGCCGGGCTATGCATGATGCAGGTGATGATGTACGCCTACCCGGCTTACACCGCTGCGCCCGGCGACCTGAGCCGGGAGATGGAACAGTTGCTTCGTTGGGCCTCGTGGGTGCTTAGCTTGCCGGTCCTGTTGTTGTCCTGCGGGCCGTTTTTCTCCAGCGCCTTGCGCGACTTGCTGGCGCGTCGTATCGGCATGGACTTGCCGGTGGCCCTTGGCATTGCGGTCACCTTTGCCGTCAGCAGCGCAGGTACCTTTGACCCAGCAGGACCCTTTGGGCGCGAGGTGTATTTCGACTCCCTCACGATGTTTGTGTTTTTTCTGCTCAGCGGTCGCTGGCTGGAACTGCGCTTACGCGACCGCACTGCCGGCGCGCTGGATGCGGTTTTCAATCGTTTGCCCGACAGCGTGGAGCGCCTGGGGCTGGACGGTAGCGTAGAGCGCATTGCCGCCCGCCGGGTGCGCGTGGGCGATGTGCTGCGGGTGTACGCGGGTGAAACCTTTCCCGCCGACAGTGTGGTGCTGGAAGGTAGCAGCGCGGTGGATGAAGCCATGCTCACAGGCGAGTCTCGCCCTTTGGCCCGAGGCCCCGGCGATAGCGTGCTGGCAGGCAGCCACAACGTGGCCGGTACCTTGCGTTTGCGGGTAGAGAAGGCGGGCCGTGATACACGCTTTGCCGCCATCGTTGCGCTGATGCAAAGTGCTGCCACTGAGCAACCGCAGTTGGCGCGTCTGGCCGACCGCATGGCCAAACCTTTTTTGCTGGGTGTATTGTTGGCCGCTGCACTCGTAGCTTTGTGGTGGTGGCCGCACGATCCGGCCCACGCGATGATGCTGGCAGTGGCGGTGCTGGTGGTGACCTGCCCCTGCGCTTTGTCTTTGGCCACACCTGCGGCAATGTTAGCTGCCGCAGGGCGCCTGGCCACCGGCGGCGTATTGGTGCGTCGCTTACAGGCTTTGGAAACGCTGGCGCGGGTCGACACCCTGGTGTTCGATAAAACCGGCACCCTGAGCACGGACTCGCAGCAAATAGCCGATATCGAATGCCGCGCCGGCTTAAGCGCACATCAGGCCTTGGCCATGGCCGCAGCGCTGGCGTGCCATTCGCGCCATCCGGCGGCCAAGGCCTTGCTTGAAGCAGCCCAAGTGCAAGCGACAAAACAAAAACAAGCACACCCAAATTTATACCCGCACGCACCAGCAGTCAATCAAGGTGCGACCTGTCAAGAATGGCTGGCTAGTGAGGTGCAGGAAATCGCCGGTCGAGGTATCACGGGTGATGTGCGGTTGGTAGATGCCGCTGCTTCGCCGCTTGTCGGTGGGCTTGGCACCGCAGCCGCCTCCGCCCCGATTCGTTTGGGCTCACCAAAATTTTGCGAGCTGCCTGACACCACATCTGATGCCAGCAGCGTGATGTTGGCCGATGAACATGGTTGGATGGCCACCTTCGTGCTGCGCGAAGCGCTACGCCCGGACGCTCAGGCCTGCGTGTACGAACTTGCCGCCATGGGCTTGGCGGTGCACCTTCTCTCAGGTGACGCGCCCGGCCCGGTGGCCCGTGCGGCTGCCCAACTTGGCATCGCACCGAGCCAGGCCCACGCCCGCTGTACACCAGACGACAAACTGGCCCGACTACGCCAACTCCAGGCACGGGGTGCAACGGTAGCCATGGTCGGCGATGGTCTCAATGACGCACCAGTACTGGCTGGGGCACACGTGGCCTTTGCCTTTGGTCAGGCCTCGTCCCTGGCGCAGTCGCAAGCGGATTTCGTGGTGCTCGGCTCGGAGCTCAGTGCTATCACCAACACCTTGGTGCTAGCGCGCAAGACCATGCGCGTCGTACGGCAAAACCTGCTGTGGGCTTTGCTCTACAACGCAGCGTGCGTGCCCCTGGCGGTGGCCGGCTACCTGCCTGCCTGGTTGGCCGGTTTGGGTATGGCCAGCAGCTCACTGCTGGTGGTGGCCAATGCGGCGCGTTTGGCACGTTCGACAAACGCACGGCGGGCACCAAATCCCTTGCACGAAGCGCATCCGCAATCGGCGGCATTCAGCCTAGGCCTGCATGTTCCCCCGGTTAACGCATTGGCAGGAACGCTTTCCTGAAATTTTCATGGACATCCTGTATCTGCTCATCCCCTTATCGGTCACTCTGGTGTTCTTCATTTTGGGTGGTTTGTGGTGGGCCATAGACCGGGGGCAGTTTGAGGATATTGAGTCCGAAGGCGCGCGCATATTGCAAGACCCGGAGTCTTAACTCTATTTTCCAAGCGCTGTTTGTAAGCCACTTGATTTGTATCAATACGGTTTTTAGCCGCAAGTCGCACACTGTGCGTAACGCAGCTATTGAGAGAGGTTTTTATGGCATTTGCAAACCAGCAGGCGGCAAGCTACAACGACACCGTCGTGCGGCAGTTTGCGATCATGACTGTGGTCTGGGGCGTAGTGGGTATGTTGGTAGGCGTCATCATCGCCGCCCAACTGGCTTGGCCCGAGCTTAATTTCGGTATCCCCTGGCTCAGCTACGGACGCTTACGACCGCTGCACACCAACGCGGTGATTTTTGCCTTTGGCGGTTGCGGTTTGTTTGCCTCGTCGTACTACGTTGTGCAACGCACCAGCCAAGTACGCCTGTTTTCTGACAAATTGGCTGCCTTCACCTTCTGGGGATGGCAGGCAGTGATTCTGGCCGCTGCGATTTCACTTCCGTTGGGCTACACCCAGGGAAAGGAATACGCCGAACTAGAGTGGCCGATAGACATCCTGATCACCCTGGTCTGGGTCAGCTATGCGGTAGTATTTTTCGGCACTTTGGGCACGCGCAAGGTCAAACACATCTACGTGGCCAATTGGTTTTTTGGCGCCTTTATTCTTGCGGTTGCCATCTTGCACTTGGTCAATAGCGCAGCGATTCCTGCGGGTTGGATGAAGTCCTATTCGGCATACGCTGGCGTGCAAGACGCGATGATTCAATGGTGGTACGGACACAACGCGGTTGGCTTTTTTCTAACCGCCGGTTTTCTGGGGATGATGTACTACTTCATTCCTAAGCAAGCGGAGCGTCCGGTGTACAGCTACCGCTTGTCTATCGTCCACTTTTGGGCGCTTATTTTTACCTATATGTGGGCCGGGCCGCACCATTTGCACTACACCGCGCTTCCGGACTGGACCCAGTCGGTGGGCATGGTGTTCTCGCTGATTTTGCTAGCACCCAGCTGGGGCGGCATGATTAACGGCGTGATGACTTTGTCGGGTGCCTGGCACAAGCTGCGTGACGATCCGATCCTGCGATTCCTGATCGTCTCCCTGTCCTTTTATGGCATGAGCACTTTTGAAGGCCCGATGATGTCCATCAAAACCGTGAACTCTTTGAGCCACTACACCGACTGGACTGTAGGTCATGTGCACTCAGGCGCTTTAGGCTGGGTGGGGCTGGTCACCATGGGCAGTATGTATTACCTGATCCCGCGCCTTTTTGGTCAGAAAAAAATGTATAGCGTGAATGCTATCGAGCTGCACTTTTGGACCGCCACGATCGGCATCGTGATCTATATCTCTGCGATGTGGATTGCCGGCGTGATGCAGGGCCTGATGTGGCGCGCCGTCAACCCCGATGGCACCTTGACTTACACCTTTGTCGAATCAGTCAAAGCCACTTACCCGTTTTATGTATTGCGCCTCATCGGTGGCCTGCTTTACCTGGGCGGAATGCTGATCATGTTGTGGAATACCGTGAAGACAGCATTGGCCGGTAACGCAGTTTCGGTGCAAGTGCCCCCGCTGTTGGCCCACGCATGAGCGAAGGAAATTGATATGGCAAACCCCACTCCAAAAACCGGTTTCACACACGAGAAGATTGAGACCAATAATTTCTTGATGATTGTGCTCATTTTGCTGGTGCTGCTAGCAGGCGGCATGGTCGAAATCGTGCCCCTATTTTTTCAAAAGTCCACCACCGAGCCGCTGGCCGGTGTCAAGCCCTATACCGCGCTGCAACTTGCTGGGCGCGATGTTTACGTACGCGAAGGCTGCTACAACTGCCATTCGCAAATGATCCGTCCACTGCGCGCCGAGACGCTGCGCTACGGCCATTATTCGGTGGCGGGTGAATCGGTCTATGACCACCCTTTCCAGTGGGGTAGCAAGCGCACCGGCCCTGATTTGGCCCGCGTGGGCGGCCGCTATAGCGATGAGTGGCACAGCATCCATCTGAACAACCCGCGCGACCTGGTGCCCGAGTCCAATATGCCAGCCTACCCCTGGCTGGCCAAGACGCCGGTAGATGCGCCAGCCATGCCTACACACATGCGCGCGTTGCGCACCGTAGGCGTACCCTATACCGATGCGGAAATTGCCGCGTCCATCGAAGCGTTGCAAGACAAAACCGAACTCGACGCCACCATCGCCTACTTACAAATGCTGGGCCTGGCGCTCAAGTGATTAAGGGGAAGCCACATGGAAATCAATACCTTACGCGCGCTGGTCACCTTGGCAAGTTTTGCCGTCTTTATGGGCATCGTCTGGTGGACTTTTTCCCCTAAGCGCACTGAAGACTTTTCGCAGGCTGCGCACCTACCCTTTGAGCAGGACTGAGCGCGCGCGCATCGCAAACAGGAAAATATTATGAGTGACTTTACAAGCAACTTTTGGACTGTGTACATCTCTGTCATCACCTTGCTGGGTATGCTGGCCTGCTTGGTACTTTTGTGGCGCACCGGCAAGACGCAAGTGATGGCTGGAGACGATAGCACCGGCCACGTATGGGACGAAGATTTACGCGAAATGAATAACCCGCTGCCGCGTTGGTGGGTCTGGATGTTTGTGATTTCGGTAGTCTTTGGTTTTGTGTATCTGGCGCTTTACCCGGGGTTGGGTAGCTATGTGGGGAATTTGGGCTGGACTTCCACCGGCGAATACCGCGCTGAGGTAGCCAAAGCCGAGGCCGACGAAGCGCCCTTGTACGCCAAATTCTCTGCCATGACACCAGAGGTACTCTCGCGCGATCCGCAGGCCAAGGTGGTGGGCGAGCGCTTGTTTATGAACAACTGCGCACAATGCCACGGCTCGGATGCGCGTGGCTCCAAAGGGTTCCCCAATTTGACCGATGGCGATTGGCTGTACGGAAGTAGCCCTGCCAAAAT
The DNA here is from genome assembly GCA_945898105.1 of Comamonas sp. lk. GTDB lineage: Bacteria > Pseudomonadota > Gammaproteobacteria > Burkholderiales > Burkholderiaceae_C > Allorhodoferax. The sequence goes on from CAMDHL010000027.1 coordinate 10,008, forward strand.
CAAAGAGACCATTACTCTGGGCCGTGTCGGACAAATGCCTCCCATAGCCGCGGCAGTGGGAACACCCGATGACGCTAAAAACGTAGCCAACTATGTGCTGAGTTTGTCCGGCAGTCCGCACGACTCATTGCGTTCCGCACTGGGCAAGTCCAAATTCACCGTCTGCGCTGCCTGCCATGGTGCCGATGGCAAAGGCAACCAGGCGTTGGGCGCCCCCAATTTGAGCGACAACACCTGGTTGCACGGCTATGGCGAAAACGCGATTCTCGCCATGATCAACAAGGGTAAAGTTAACCAAATGCCGGGCCAGGCCGGTAAATTGACAGAGGCCCAAATCCATGTGTTGTCTGGCTATGTCTGGGGCTTTTCCAATAAATAAGCGCTTTTCAGTAGCGCCAATTTCCCGTCCGAGCTCTTGCAATTGAAGCCTCCAGAAAGCGCAGCGCGCGCAGTCATTCCCATCGCTGTTTCGAAGGACACCAGCCCGATCTCCCCACCCGAAGGGGCAGGCCCGGTCATGGTGTCTTTGTACGAAGCCCATCAAAAAATATACCCGCGCAGCGTAAGCGGCAGGTTTGCTCGTTTGCGCTGGGCCACGGTCTTTCTGACACAAATGCTTTTTTACGGCCTGCCGTGGCTGCATTGGGGTGAGCGTCAGGCCGTTTTATTTGATTTGGCGGCGCGGCGTTTTTACATCTTCAAGCTAGTCCTCTACCCACAGGACTTTATTTACCTGACCGGTTTGTTGGTTATTTCGGCGCTGTCGTTGTTTCTTTTCACTGCAGTGGCCGGGCGTCTGTGGTGCGGTTATGCCTGCCCGCAAACGGTGTACACCGAAATATTTTTGTGGATTGAGCGCAAAACGGAGGGCGACCGCGCTGCCCGCATGCGCCGCGATGAAGGGGATTGGAACTGGGACAAGCTGTGGCGCAAGTCGCTCAAGCAGGTGCTGTGGCTAGCGGTTGGTTTGTGGACGGGTTTTACGTTTGTCGGCTACTTCACGCCGATTCATGTGTTGGCTGGCGAAGTGGCTCAATGGTCTTTTGGATCGTGGGAAATTTTCTGGGTCTTTTTCTATGGCTTTGCCACCTATGGCAACGCAGGCTATCTGCGCGAGCAGGTATGCAAGCACATGTGCCCCTACGCGCGCTTTCAAAGCGCCATGTTTGACAAAGATACGCTGATCGTTAGCTACGACCAGTCGCGCGGTGAACCGAGGGGCGCCCGCTCCAAAAAGGCCGAATTGTCAGAGCTGAGTCTGGGTGCCTGTATCGACTGCAATTTATGCGTCCACGTCTGCCCGACTGGCATCGATATTCGCGATGGTTTGCAATACGAATGCATTGGCTGCGGGGCTTGCTCCGATGTGTGTGATCAGGTCATGGACAAGATGCACTACCCGCGCGGCTTAGTGAAGTATTCCACCGAACATGCCATGCGCGAGCGCTGGGGTGCAGGCGAAATATTCCTACATGTGCTGCGTCCCAGGGTACTGCTTTACACCGCCGTAGTCTGGTTCATCATCGGAATTTTGGGCATCAGCCTAGTAACGCGGGCGCCATTCAAAGTGGATGTGGAGCGCGACCGCAAATCGTTATCACGCGAGGTGGCCGGTGGCGTGATTGAAAACGTGTTTCGCCTGCAAATCATGAACGTCACAGAGGCCGAACTACGCGTGCATGTGCAGGTTGATGGCCTGCCAGGTTTGCAGGTGGTGACCGATGAGGACTTGACTGTGGGCCCGGCGCAGTCACGCTGGTTTGTGCTGCGCCTGCAATTGCCGCCGGGCCAGGCGACGCCAGGATCGCACCCCATCCATTTTGAAATTGATGGCCAGGACGACACCACTGTTCTCAAAGAAAAAGCCGTATTTATTGTTCCGCACTAAGGAGAATTTATGTCCACACAAACTAGCCCCGAAGGAGCACCCTGGTGGCAATTCGGCCATGTCTGGCTGGTCGTTGCCGGTCCCTTGGTCGTGGTACTGGCGAGCTTCTTTACGTTTTACCTGGCCTACGCCGGTATGGATGCACTGGTAACTGAAGCGGACTTCCCGCCCGGTGGGCAAAGGGTGCAAAGCCAGCCGTCCAATCTCGCTCCGGCGATGCAGGCCCGCACCCACGCGGCCACCGGGGTGGTCGCTCTACCATCTAAGCCTTGAGGCCTGGCGCGGCGCGTTAGTCGCAGTCCGGGCGGTTGACCAGATCGCGCAGCGCATCGCTATTGAGAATACGCACGTGGCGTTGCTTGACTTCAATGATGCCTTCGTCTGCAAACTTGGAAAATGTGCGGCTCACGGTCTCTAGCTTTAGGCCCAGGTAGCTGCCAATTTCTTCGCGCGTCATGCGCAGCACCAGTTCTGATTGCGAAAATCCGCGCGTGTGCAAACGCTGCACCAGATTGAGCAAAAACGCTGCTAAACGCTCTTCCGCGCGCATGCTACCCAGAAGCAGCATGACGCCGTTTTCGCGCACAATTTCGCGACTCATGATTTTGTGCACATGGCGCTGCATCGACGCAATGTCATGCGACAACTCTTCGATACGATCAAAGGGCAACACACACACTTCGGCATCTTCCAACGCGATAGCATCACAGGTGTGGTGGTCATTGACGATGCCGTCTAAGCCCATCACTTCGCCGGCCATTTGAAAGCCGGTTACTTGGTCACGCCCATCTTCAGTGGCGACACAGGTTTTGAAGAAGCCGGTGCGTATGGCATAGAGACTGGTGAACTTCTCCCCATTGTGAAACAGCGCTGCGCCTTTTTTGACTTTACGCCGCACTTCGACCAATGTGTCCACGCGCTCCAATTCTTCTTTGCTCAAACCCACCGGCATGCACAGCTCACGCAAATTGCAATTGGAGCAGGCCACCTTAATGCTGTGCGAATTAATGGCAATGACTTTTGCAGCACTGAGCGCCTGCGCAGACCCGGGGGACGGTTGAAGTGCATGGTGTGTTTCAAACATAAATACCTTTCGCAACGAATCGTTTTTGCGGCTTGTATTGGGCATTGCTTGATGCACATCAACCGCTCTTGTCCGGGCTTGCGCCACAGTAGAGGAGATGTTACCCCTTGAGCCCGTAATATGGTTGTAAGTATTCCTGTTTCTGAAGATCTTTTGCGCCGCTATGACGTGGCCGGGCCGCGCTATACGTCCTACCCCACTGCAGATCGTTTTGTAGAGGCCTTTGGCGAGGCGGATTACCTGCAGGCCGTGGCGCAGCGCTTTGGAGCCGGGGGGCGGGTGACGCCCATTTCCTTATATATCCACATTCCATTTTGCGAATCATTGTGCTATTACTGTGCATGTAACAAGGTCATTACCAAACACCACGACAGGGCGGTGGAATACCTGCGCTATCTGGAAAAAGAGGTCGACCTGCATATCGCCCGTATTGGGCGCGGCCAACCGGTCGGCCAGCTGCATCTAGGCGGGGGAAGTCCTACGTTTTTGACCGATGGTCAGTTGACCGACTTGATGCGCCTGCTGCATGAGAACTTCTGCTTTACCAAGGGGGCTGAAATCTGCATAGAGGTTGATCCGCGCACCGTGGATGCGGCCCGCATTGCGGCCATTGCCGCTATGGGCTTTAACCGCCTGAGCTTTGGCGTACAGGACTTTGACCCTGCAGTACAAAAAGCTGTGCATCGGGTGCAGGATACCGGCCAGGTCTTCAGTCTGGTCGCCGCCGCACGTGCCCATGGCATGCAATCGGTCAATGTGGATTTGATTTACGGCCTACCCCAGCAAAGCCCGCAGTCTTTTGACTGCACTTTGGAGCAGGTGGCGCGCTTGCGACCGGACCGGATTGCGCTGTATGCCTATGCGCATTTGCCCACACGCTTTAAGCCGCAGCGGCGCATCGACGCTATGCAATTGCCCGGCGC
>CAMDHL010000028.1 GCA_945898105.1 Comamonas sp. lk
AAATACTGCGAGGAATAAAACTCGGCCGGCATTTTGGCCCGCTGCCCGTCTTCAAACCAATAGACCTCGGGCAAGTGGGGAAGGTATTGCTTGTTGGGCTCCCAGTTGTCCGAGCCGGTGTCGCCCTGGACAATGGATTTATCAAATCCGCGCTGGTTGGGCAGGTTGTAAGGCTCCGAGCCCACATTCCATTTGCCCGCGATGTAGGTGCGGTAGCCGCTATCTTGCAAAAGCGACGCCACCGTTACCACGTTGCGTGTTAGCGAGCCTTGGTAACCAGGTTTACCTAAATGCTCGGTCGGCATGGCTTCGCGCAAATTACCAACGCCGTTTCGGTGGTTGTCCACGCCGGTGAGCAACATCGAGCGCGTCGGCGAGCACGAAGCGGCAACATGGAAATTGGAAAAACGCAAGCCAGCTCTGGCCAACGCATTGAGATGGGGTGTATCGATTTCCCCGCCGAAAGCGCCCAGATCGGAAAAGCCCCAATCGTCGGCCACCAGCACCACAAAATTAGGGCGCTTGGCCGACGTGCCGATCGCCCCAAGGCTTGGCGCAACCGCGCCAGATGCCGCATTGAGCGCCACTGGAAACGCCAGCGCACCGAGCAAGGCTAGTAAGCCGGGACGCACGCCCGACCATTGATTTATCGACATTTCAAGAGTCTCCTAATTAAATTGCTTGGTTGCTCTGCGCCAGGCAATACTGCACGCCAAAATCCATCTGGCAATGTAGCATGCGCTTGTCTACGGACTAGTCCCCTGCTGTCAAGCAAAGCACAGCCTGCCGCCACACGGCCAAAACGGGTCGTAAACTTAATCACCGGGCCATATCGCTTGGGTCACAATAAGCTTCTCAATATTCAATCTGGAACCGCATGGCCAGCCACGCCACTCTTCGCAAAAATGTAAGCTCCGCATCTACCGATAAAGCGCTTGCGTCGCGCCTGGGCCGGGACGACTGGCTGGACGCCGCTTTTCGCGCCGCTGTCGACCACGGCTTTGACGGCGTGCGCGTACTGACCTTGGCCGACACGCTGCAAGTAACGCGGGGCAGTTTTTACTGGCATTTCAAAGACCATGCGACTCTGATCGAGGCACTGGTCGAACGTTGGCAGGCGCGCGAGTTGGAAGCCCACCAAAGACTAGAACAATCCGGCAGCGATGACCCAGCCAAAGCACTCGAAATACTGCTGGACCAAGCCCTGGCCCATGGTGGTGAGGATCTGGACAATATGCGCTTTGAACTGGCCTTGCGCGCCTTGGGCCGGCGCGATGCCCATGTGGCAGGCCTGATGCGCAGCATGGACGAATTACGTATTGCATTGTTCAAACGTAAATTCATGCGTCTGGTACAGGACGACAAAACTGCAGCCGAGTTAGCCACTTTGTTTTACCTTTCGGTAGTTGGCAGCTTCCACGCTTTGATCCAGCCACAAATGCCCAGCGCCAGTAAGCAATTTTTCCTGGACATCATCGCCAAATACTTGGTGCAAAAACAAGGCAGTTAAGTCGCTACGCGGTCTTCAAGGGCCAGGTGCCTGCAAGATAGTGCGAAAGCCTAAATGACTAACCGCCAAATCGTCTTCTTGCGCCTGACGCGCACCGGGCCGGTAGCGCATACAGTAGTTGGGCGCGCACAAAAAAGATCCGCCCTTAATCACATGGCTTGCTGCTGCACCGCCTGCAGGCCGCAGGCCGGCGTAGTCGGCGGTATCCGCCTCTGGCGCTAGTTTGTTGTGGTCCGGCAGGTACAGGTCGCGGGTGATTTCCCACACATTGCCAAGCATGTCGAACAATCCCAGTGCATTGGGCGCATAACAGCCCACGGGCGCCAGTCCGACAAAGCCATCTTCGGCTGCATTGCGCACGGGAAACAAGCCCTGCCAGGTGTTGGCTTGTAGTGGTTGCGCGTGCTCGGTATCGCTTGGCGCTGCGGCTGCACGCGCCGCCCATTCCCATTGCGCTTCGCTGGGCAAGGCACGGCCTGCCCATTGCGCATAGGCCAACGCATCCTGGTACGTCAGGTTTACCACTGGAAATTCTCCCCGCCCTTGGACGCTGGTGTGCTGCCCTCCGGGATGGCGCCAATTTGCGCCGGGCAAATAGCGCCACCACTGTGCGGGATTGCCGCCGCCGGTTAAGTCAGTGGGACTCACAAAGACCACGGCGCCGGGCAGTCTGAGGTCTGCGGGAAGTTCGGGGTGCACCTTCGGATCCACTGCTCTTTCCGCCACAGTTACATAACCGGTGGCTTGCACAAAGGCGGCAAACTGCGCATTGGTCACTTCGGTACGGTCCATCCAAAAACCCTGCACCGACACACTGCGCACTGGCAACTCTTCACGGTAAACGGTATCGCCAAGTTGCAGATTTCCGCCAGGTACCCAGACCATGCCCGGATACGGCGTGGAAGCAGGCTGGGAAGGCAATGCGCATTGCAGGGGCTCCTGGCGCGCATGCTCTTGTGCCCGATCAGCAGACCACCAAAGCCAGGCGGCCAGCGCCAGTAAAAGCACAGCAACAGCGGCTAGCAGCAAACGTTTAGAAGTCATGGTGCTCTGCACGTCATGGGCATAGATGGTATTGAACCATTGTCCGGCAGGCCTAGGTTTTGGCAACGGACTTTACAAGGGCGCGTGGATCAGATCAGCAATACCCGTCGCCTGCAAAATTGCACCAGCTTGGGCCTGGCCCGCAGCATCCAATTGGGCAAACTCTTCGCGCAACCACCGCAGGCACTTGCCTTGGTAATTGACGGTGCCCTGGTCCCACACACCTTGCGGCAATTCGACACGCACTTGTTTTTCACCACGCAACAAAGCGCGGGCGTTGGCCAGCATCACCGGCACATAGCCTTGCGCCAACTCAGTCAGCACGGCCACCAGGCTAGCAGGCAATTGCGCCGCATCCAGCCAGGCATTGTCTTGTACCTCCCAGCCCGATAGATCTTCCATCCAGCCGGACCAGGCAAAAGTGCGCGGCGCATGTTGCACCGCCAAACCCATGGACGTGGGGTCAAACAAAGCCAGTTGCGAAAGCTGGCCGTACAGCGCGAAGTCGCTGGCGCCCGGTCTGCCGCCCATCAAAAAAGCATGCTGCGAAAAATGCGCGTCTAACAGCCCCAACAAACGCAGATAGCCCGCTTCGATCGAAGACGCAGTGGTCGGGTTGGAACCGATGACAGGCAACCTATCGATTTGCCGTTTGGAGAAAAATGCTTTGCTCGCCGAATACACTTTTCCATCCATCTGCAAACCACCCCAATGCAGGGGAATGGTTTTGCTGGCGCGGTCAATATCTGGCGCGTAGTGCCAGCGGTAATGGAACATGGCTTTGGTCACCCACTCGTCGGCAAAATCTTCGAGTAAAGAGTCGATAAAGGCCAGCACTGCACTGTGCGGCCTGGCGGCGCGGCCAGGCACCTCGCGCTCCAGGCGACGCAGAAGCGGTGTCGAATCGGTGACCGCTTGCAATTGCCCCTGTGCATCCGGAAGATAAAAAGTGGGCAGCAATTCGACCGGCGGCTTGGGCATACCAGCGCGGTCTGCGGCCTCGCCGACCAGGTAGCGGTAGGGAATATGGCGATAGCGCATCAGCGCCATCATCTTGCGGGTATAGGGCGAGCCCGGCGTGCCTTTGAAAACCAGGGGCACCTGCATGACGGTAGCGCTCGCTTAAGCCGCTGCAGTCGGCGACGTAGCTACGGTTTTGACCGGAGTAAAAAACCGCGTGTTATCGCGTAACCAGGCTTGCGAGTTGCTGGCATCGTGCTGCTCAGGATGAAAATCAGGGCGCAAATAGTCGCGCCACATTGGCAGATTGCTGCGGAACAAGCCATCTTTCGCCAGCAGCAAACGCCAGGCACTGCGCCAGGTGCTCCATCTAAACAAGCTGCGGTCATGCCACAAATTGCGCACCGTCTGGCGCAGCACATCGGTAGTAAAAATCCAACTCACCACCTTGAAGGTGCGCACCCGCCATTCGTGGTTACCACCGGCGGCCTGGTAGATGTTGAATGCGGTACTGCGATGCTCGGACTCTTCGGAGGCATGCCACATCCATAGCGTGGCCAGGCGCTCTTCCGCGCCCTCAAAGGCCTCGGGATGACGTAGCGTCCAGTCAGCAAACATGGCGGTGAAATGCTCGGTCGCCGCGGTAACCGCCAGATGAATACGCGGGTCAAGGTGTTCGGCTTTTTTGGCGCGCTTGGCAGCCCGAACTTCAATTTCGTTAAAAAAACCCTGCCGCGTGACTTGCGCGTTAAACAATTCGTGGATACGCCGATGCGTAGCCTCCTGACCTACAAAGCCTTGCACTTCTTTGGCATATTTTTGCTGCTCAGCTGGGGGCAGCGTTTTGTAACAGGCGCGCACCGAGTCCATGAAGTACTGCTCGCCCCAAGGAAAGCTCATTGACAAGGCGTTGAAAAAAGCCGAACGGAAGGCATCGCCCCCATTCCAGCGCTGCGCAAACGGCGTCGTCAAATCTACTAATAAACGCCTAACTACTAGATCAGTCATAAAACACTTTCTTCCATTACTTTATTGGGAACTTCACGCAACTCGCGTCGCAAAACTTTGCCCACATTGCTTTTAGGCAGTTGCGTATCAAACACTACTTTGCGCGGCACTTTGTAGCCGGTCAAATGTTCGCGGCAATGGTGCACCACCATTTCCTCGGTCAGGGCAGGCGATCTCTTCACCACATGGATATGCACTTCTTCGCCGGTACTTTCGCTCTGGCGGCCGACAGCGGCAGCCTCCAAAACACCAGGGTGCAGCATCACCACGTCTTCAATTTCATTGGGGTAGACATTAAAGCCTGAGACCAAAATCATGTCCTTCAAGCGGTCCACTATTTTAAAAAAACCTTTGTCATCCATCACCGCCACATCACCGGTGCGAAGAAAGCCATCATCGGTCATCACCGCGGCCGTGTCGCCCGGGCGGCGCCAATAACCCTGCATTACTTGGGGTCCGCGCACGCACAACTCGCCAGGCTCGCCCGTCGGCAACTCGCGTCCCTGCGCATCACGTATCGAGACTTCCGTAGAAGGCAGCGGTAGACCGATGCTGCCGTTAAATTGAGTAATGTCAAACGGATTGACAGTGACCGTAGGCGAGCACTCGGTCAGACCATAGCCTTCGATCAAAGGCGCTTTGGTTAGCGCCTGCCAGCGCTCGGCTACCGAACGCTGTATGGCAGCGCCGCCGCCCACCGACAGGCGCAAGCTGCTGAAATCGACTTTGCCAATATCTGGGTGGTTCAGTAAGCTGTTAAACAAGGTATTGACTGCCGGTAAAGAAACGACGCGGTAGCGCATCAGAAGCTTCACAAATGCGCCCACATCGCGCGGGTCGGAGACCAGCACATTGGTGCCGCCCATGCCCGTAAAAGCCAAGCAAGAGCCCAGTGCAAACACATGGTAGAGCGGGATTGCGGTCATGCTGATCAAGTCCTGCCCGGGTTCCAAAAATGGCGCGCACCACACCTTAGTTTGCTGCACGTTAGCCAAGATATTTCGGTGGCTGAGCATGGCACCTTTGGCCACACCAGTGGTGCCGCCGGTGTACTGCAAAAAGGCCAGGTCGTCGGGCTGTATATCGGGTTTGCGAAACTGCGCTTGCGCGCCACGGCGCAGCATGTGCCTAAAACTTGCGGCCAACGGCAAGTCATAGGGAGGAATCGCTTTTTTGACCTGGTGAATCACAAAATTCGCCACATGGCGCTTGTGCCAGGGCATCATGTCGGCCAAGCCGCTGACCACCACATGTTGCACAGGCGTCTTGCCGATGATCTTGGCCAGGGTGTGCGCAAACAAATCGACTACCACGATGGCCAGGGCACCCGAATCACGCAATTGATGTTCCAACTCGCGCCCGGTGTACATGGGGTTGACGTTGACCACCACATAGCCTGCGCGCAGCAGGCCGAATAGGCACACCGGGTACTGCAACACATTAGGCATCATCAGCGCCACCCGACTGCCCGGCGCTAGGTGCAACACCGATTGGAAATAGGCCGCCACCTGCAATGACAGAGTGTCCAACTCGGCAAAGCTGAGTTTGACGCCAGTCGCACCGCTGATAAAGGCATCGCGATCGGCATAGAGGTTGACCGCGTCTTCCAGGTAATCGGCCAAAGTGCCCAAGGCGTGCTCGTCTATCTGCGCCGGAATACCGGGCGGGTAGCTTGAGATCCAGGGGGCGTGCATGGGCTTAAAGGCGAAAAATGAAGTGTAACTATACACAGGTGTATTGTCTAGCAAAAAACAAACCCGACGAAGGGCTAAGGGCAGCAAGCGCTCGGCCCAGTAAGGTGCAGCGGCTTAAAGTGGCAACGCCGATGGGCTGGGACTGGGCGGCGCGCCGCGCACCGTGGCGGCGATGGTGATGCCGTGTTCGCGCAAGGCCCGCAACATCGCCAGATTCACGTCCGAGCGCAAATTGCCCTGACCGTTCTCAATATCACCCACCCAATACACCACCGTCAGCTCGATACCGTCGGTGGTGAATTGCGATAGTTGTACGCTGGCAGGCGGGTGCTGCAGCACCCTTGGTTGGGCTTGCGCCGCCGCTTGCAGCAGTTGCATGGCCTGGTCAATATCGGTTTCGTACACCACCTGAATGCGCGAGGTCTGCACCACTTTGGTATCGGCTAGCGACAGGTTTTCCACCCGGCTGATGAGCAGCATCTCATTGGGGACTATCGCCTCGCGCCCCGTAATCGCGCGCACCACGGTGTAACGGGCATTGATCTGGGTAATGATGCCCTCGAAGTCATCCACCCGCACGTTATCGCCTATGCGCAGGCTGCGTTCGGTAAGGATCAAAAAGCCACTGATGTAATTGGCTGCCAGCTTTTGCAAGCCAAATCCAATGCCCACACCCAAAGCGCCGCCCAGCACCGAGAGCGCTGTCAGGTCGATACCTACGGCTGACAGCGCCAAAATCAGCCCCAGAAACAGCAAGGTCACCCGCGTGGCATTACTGATGGCCTTTCGTACCGACAATTCGCCACCGGTAGCTTCGCGCAAGAGCCGCGACTCAATTGCCGCAGAAATCCAGAGCATGACGATCAGCACACCGCTAGCCGTAAGCACGCCTTCAATCATGTTGCGCACCGAAAGGCGGGATGTGCCCACTTTCCAGCTGATTTGGTCCAGCTCGTTGAGCACCAGCGGCAGCAATCCACTGACCCACAAAACCAGCGCCAGCCAGACCAGCCAAGAGATGGTTTGCTCGAAAGCCCGCACCCAACGCGCCTGCGAAAACGCCAGTTGCAATACTTTGACGCCAGTACGTATCACAACTAGCGCCAGCAGCACCGGCATGGCCACTTGCAAGACCACTACATTGAGCTGGCGATCCAAGACCGCGCGGGCGGCAAACACCAGGCACAGCAAGACGGCAGGAAAGAGCACGCCGTCAATATCTTTGCGTCCGAACCAGACCGAACGCTGATCGCGCCCCAAAGCGGTAGCCAGCGCGCGCACCAGACCCCAAGCCACTGCCGCACTCAAAGTTAGCGCTGCCAACTCGATGGCTACGGTCGGCTGGGTAAAGGCCTCCAGCCAGGCGCCTAGGTCCTCAATCGGTGGCGGCGCGGGCATACGTACGGCGCTCATTTGCGGAATCTTTCAGCCATAAAAGAATGAATTAAACATCCGCCAACACCCGTATGTGCGCTTCCACACTGCGGCCCAGCGCCCGCAGGTTGTAGCCGCCTTCCAGGCTTGAGACGATACGTCCCTGCGCATGAGTTCGCGCCACGTCTTTGAGCTGCTGGGTAATCCATGCGTAGTCCGTTTCCACCAGCCCCATTTGGCCCAAATCGTCGTCACGGTGGGCATCAAAGCCGGCGCTGATAAAAATCATTTCTGGAGCAAACGCGGCCAGACGTGGCAGCCATTGCGATTGCACCAGCGCGCGCACCGCATCGCCCTTGGTATAGGCGGGCACGGGCACATTCAAAATGTTGTCGGCATGCCCTTCGGCGCCGCTGTAGGGGTAATGTGGATGCTGGAAAAAACCGACCATCAATATGCGCGGGTCATTGCTCACAATGTCCTCGGTACCGTTGCCGTGGTGCACATCAAAGTCCACGATAGCCACGCGCTGCAAGCCGTGGTGTTCCAAGGCATGGCGCGCGGCAATCGCCACGTTGTTGAAAATGCAAAAGCCCATAGCGCGGTCACGGCAGGCGTGGTGGCCCGGTGGGCGCACCGCGCAAAACGCGTTTTCTAAGTCCCCGGCCATCACCGCATCCGTAGCCGCAATCGCCGCGCCTGCGGCATGTAACGCGGCCTGCCAGGTGTGCGAATTCATGCTGGTATCGGGGTCGATGGCGGCATAGGCGCGCCCGGTTTGCGCATGCTCGAAAGCCAAGTTTTTGTGCATGCGGTCTATGGTGTCGATATAGCCATGCCCATGCGCCAGCGCCAAATGATCCGCGTCGGCAGCCGGTGCCTCGTGAGACTCCAGCACCGCCAACATGCCACTGACCAGCAAGCGATCCTGGATCGCGTCCAAACGCTCGGGGCATTCCGGGTGGCCCACACCCATCTCGTGCCGCCGGCAACTGGGATGGGTGAAATAACCGGTTTTGTGCATATTGGCTGGGATACGCTGGTGGCGGCGATTCTAGTGGCGGGGCTGCGCTAAATAAAACGACCCTGCCACGATGTAGCACCGGCTGGGGCTTAGTCTGGGCCAACACGCTTCCCGGACCCAACAAACCCACTTGCAAAGTAGGTGCGCCAAGCAGGGCCGCCCGATCAGACAGAATGCAGACCGTTTATGCATTGCCCGTCCCGCCTCCGATCACTTTCCCCACGCAGCCGCCCTGCACTCTGGATGCTGCTTGCCGCACTGATGTCGCTGACCTTTGGGTACAGCGCCACAGCCCTGGCTGCACGCCCGCCCAACCCTGCCGCCGCACTGCGGGACTGCGGCTCTGCCGAAGTCGGCAAAAACCAAAATGCGGCAAAACTAAGCGCCAGCAAAGATAAACAAGGCAAAAAAGCAAAGAAGCGGAAATGCACGGCGGCTAAGGCTCCAACACCTGCCAGTTACGCCAACAAAACGGCCGTGCGCGAGGCGGCCGACACCATCGCCCGAAATAACGGCTTGAGCGGCACTTGGGTGCGCGCCACGCTGGCCCAGGCGCGCATGTTGCCCGAGATAGTGCGCGCAGTAACCCCGGCGAAAGACCCCAGCGTGCGCAACTGGCAGGTCTATCGCGAGCGCATGGTGGACCCCGTGCGCATCGAGGGCGGTGTTCAATTTTGGTTGCGTAATGCCAAAACCCTGGAGTACGCCGAGCGCGAGACTGGCGTGCCCGCTTCGGTGATCGTGGGCATCTTGGGTGTGGAAACAATTTACGGCAAGCACATGGGCAAATACCGCGTGCTGGACGCGCTCGCCACCCTGGCATTCGACTTCCCCGCCAGTCACCCTAAAGCACCGGCGCGCGCCGCCTATTTTTTGCAAGAGCTCGAAGCTTTTCTAGTCTGGTGCAAGCAAACTGGACGCGACCCACTGAGCGTGCGGGGCAGCTATGCGGGCGCCATGGGTATGGCGCAATTTATGCCATCGAGCTGGCAAAAATACGCGGTCGACTTTGATGCCGACGGCCGCATCGATTTGTTTGACAACAGCAAGGACGCCATCGGATCGATAGCCAATTACATAGCCGCCTTCGGATGGAAACGCGGTATGCCCACGCATTACCCGGTGCAACTAGAAGCTACGCGCCTGGACCTGCCTGCTTTGTTAGAAAAAGATATTTTGCCCAGCATGAGCCCCGCACTGATGGCAGAGCGTGGCGCCATCTTGCCCGCGCAAGCCCTACAACACGCAGGGGCACTGGCACTAATCGAATTGGTCAACGGCGCTCAGGCTTCGCCCAGTTACGTTGCCGGCACCGACAATTTTTATGTAATCACCCGTTACAACTGGAGTAGTTTTTATGCGATGGCGGTGATTGAATTGGGGTTGGCGGTGCAGGCGCAATTGCCAGCGAGTACAACGCCTAATTAAAGCGCTACTGCGCGCTACTTAGGGCGCGCGGTGGTGCCAGTAGCGCTGCAAAACTTTGCGCGCACACTGGCTATTTGCGGGCGCCCAGGACTGCCACCAAAACGCGCCGCAGTGCGGTGTATCCACCCATTGCAACGGCGCATCAGGCGCATAGCTTTGCGCCAGATCTGCATAGCGCTGCACCACCATCGGCACAGGGTGCCCATAGCGATTGCGGTAGCCCGCTTGTACCACTGCGGTTTGTGGGTGAACTGCTGCTAGAAACTCCGCAGTGCTAGAAGTTTTGCTGCCGTGATGCGGTACCAGTAGCAGGTCCGCGCTCAGCGCCGAATTCAGAGGGCTGGCGGCAGCACGGGTCAGCAATTGCAGCTCCTGCGCTTGCTCAATATCCCCCACCAGTAAAGCGCTGCGTTGGCTTGCTCCAACTCGCGCATCAGCAGAGCCAGAAGCATCAGCCGATTGAACGCGCAACACACACGACAGCGTATTGGGCTTGGGCGCACTATGCGCGCTATAGGCTTCGGGAGCGGGATGCAGCACGCTAAAACGCACACCGTCCCACTCCCAACTTTGCCCGGCTTGGCAGCGCGTGCTTTCGCGTCCTTGCAGCAGCGCGTGCCCGAAATCGAGCGAACTCCAAACGTCGGCTTGCGGTTGCATCGCCAGTACGCTAGCCGCGCCGCCCACGTGGTCGCTATCACGGTGGCTCAGCATCAGGCGGTCCAGGCGCATCACACCGGCTTGCAACAAGGGCACCAGCACACGCTGACCGGCGTCATTTTCCAGGCTGTAGCTTGGTCCGGTGTCGTACAACAAGACATGCTCGCGCGTGCGCACCAGTACCGCATTACCCTGCCCGATGTCAGCGGCGATCAACTCAAACTCGCCCTGCGGCGGCGCGGGCGCGCGCCATATGCCCAGCGCCAGCAGCAAAGGCAGCCCCAAGCAACGCAAAGTCCAGGGCAATGGCATCGCTAGCACCAGCGCGCCCAGCCCCGCCGGAAGCGCCAACCACCAAGGCGGCACCGGTAAGGCCAGCACCGCCAACGGCCATGCAGCCAAGATTTGCACTACCGAAAGCCACCAGGCCGAAGCCTGCGCTGCCCAATACCATAGTGGCTCGAACAGCACGCCCGCCAAGGCCAGCGGTGTAATTACCAAAGTGACCCAAGGCACAGCCAACAGATTGGCCAGCAGACCCACCAGCGACAACTGACCGAACAAAACAATGCTCAAAGGTGCAAGCGCCAACGTGATCAGCCCCTGCTCGCGCAGCATGGCGCGAACCTTTCCTATTGCCGCGACAAGCCACGCATGCAAAGGCGCAAGATAGCTAGGCGCAGGCGGCGGTTTCGCCTCTTGTGTAAACAAGTCATCTCGCGGGTCCTGAGCCACCTCGATGACGCCGCCGCGTGACTGCGACGGCCAAATGAAAGCATGTAGTCTGCTGACGAGCGGAGTCGCTGCATTTCGGCGCTGATGCGTTACCAGCCCCGTCGGACTAACTGAACTGTCACCCCCCACATGCGGACTGCCATCGGTGGCGAACAAAACTGCAACGGCCACAAAGCTGAGCCAAAAGCCAGCCTGCAAAAGTGCCCACGGGTCAAAGACTATGACCAGCAAGAGCGCAAGTAGCCACACATAAGGCCAGGGCCAGCGCGCCCCGGTCAGTCGCAAGAGCGTCACCCAAGCCAGCATGATGCAAGTGCGCTGCGCGGGTATGCCCCACCCAGAAAACACCGCATAAGCGCAGGCCACCAGCAAGCCACCCGCCCATGCCGCCGAGGGCGCTGGCCACCACAAACACAGACCTTGCGAACGCCGCCACAGCCAGCCAATCAGCCACCGCGCTGCCCATGCAAACATGGTGATGTGCAACCCCGAAATGCTGACCAAATGCGCCACCCCGGTAGCGCGAAAAAGCGCCCACTGCTTCTGGTCCAGTGCGGATTGATCGCCCACCACCAAAGCCGCCAGCAATGCGGCCTGGGCTGGTTCTGGCACGACCGTAAAAATTCGTTCGCGCAAGCTCTGCCGCCAGCGCTCCATCGGGTAGCGCGGCGTGGCATCCACACGCTGCGGCGGCGCATCACGCGCCCCGGCGCGCACATAGCCAGTGGCCTGCACGCCTTGCTCCCAAAGCCACAACTCGTAGTCAAAGCCCTGAAAGTTCAAGCTGCCATGCGGAGCCTTCACGCGCACCGTCATGCGCCAGCGCTCGCCTGGAGCCATGGACTGCGGCTGTCTTTGCAAGTCCCAATCGCTCAGGTCTGCTGGTGCAGCGCGTGGCGCCATACCCCTGTACCAGCCTAAGTCCATGCGTGGCGGCAGACGCACGGCCTGGCCGTCCAGCGTGGCCGACTCTATTGCCAAGCGAAAGCGCAAGCCCATAGCATTGCTGTGCGTCATTTCGCTCACTAGGCCAACAACTTGAACATCACGTCCTTCAAGCGTCGGGTCTAGCCGCTGGGCATCAAACCACGCGGCCCGCCCACCGGTCCAGGCAAAGCCCAATAACGCGCAAAGGCACAGAGTGACCACGCGCGCGCCCAGCGCCGCGGCTGTTCGTAAGCCAGACGCATCACCGGCAAAACACCAAGCCACCGAGGCCTTAAACCAAGGCCTCAAGCCGGGCCGACGCATGGCATAAGCAACCAGCAAGGAAAAAAACGCTGCAAGCCCGGTGGTTGCGTAATGCGCCAGCGGCCACAAAGCGCTTTGTTGCAATTGCAGGGCTGCGCCGGCCACCAGAGCCGTTGCCATCATCCATCCCTGCGCGCTGGCGGGCGCTGCCCTGCTGTGCGGCATATTCATTCAAGTATCTTAAAGCGATATTTGAAGTCCCGGTGGGCGACAATGCGCCCGGACCCGCTTGCGCCTGCCCACCTTGCTACGTGCCTTAAGCGGGCTGAAGTTTCAACACCTATCGCCGCCCTGCGCGGCACTTTGAAGGATAAGACGCGATGAATGTTTATGACACATTGAAAGATTTACACATCAGCCTGCCGCCAGTGGCTGCACCCGCAGCGGCTTATGTGCCTTTTGTACAAACCGGTAACTTGGTGTTTATCAGCGGCCATATTGCCAAAAAAGACGGCAAGCCTTGGGTCGGCCAACTCGGCGCCAACATGCAAACCGCTGAAGGGCAGCAAGCCGCACGCGCCATTGCCATCGACCTCATGGGCACGCTGCACGCCGCCGTGGGTGACCTTAACCGCGTCAAGCGCATCGTCAAACTTATGTCGCTGGTTAACTCCACCAGCAGTTACACCGAACAACATCTGGTGACCAATGGCGCGAGCGAATTGCTGGGCCAAGTCTTCGGCGAACGCGGTGCCCACGCTCGCAGCGCTTTCGGTGTGGCGCAAATCCCGCTGGGGGCCTGCGTCGAAATCGAGATGATTGCCGAGATCGGCGATTAAGCCAAAGCCGCTACCAGGTCCGCCGTCGGCAGTACTTTGGCAAACGAGCCGTTCAGGCCGGCCAGGTAAGCGGCCTGCACGTGGGCGGCTGGTACTTCCACACCGTTAAAGGCCAGCGCTTTAGTGGCGCAAGCATCGTGCGCTAACGAACACGTAAAACCCAGGTCGGCGGCGGCTCGCACCGTAGTGTCTATGCATAGATGGGTCATGTTGCCCACGAACATGATCTGGCTTATTTGATGTAGACGCAAGAAATCTAGCAAAGGCGTGTCGCGAAAAGCGTTGGGGAAATGCTTGGTAAACACCGATTCGCCCGCGAGCGGTTGCACGCTGCTATGAATGTCTGCACCTTTGGTGCCCGGCAGAAAAAAGGTGGCGCCTGGGCGCGTTGCAATGTGCTGGATATG
>CAMDHL010000029.1 GCA_945898105.1 Comamonas sp. lk
GGCGAGTGGAATCTGGACATGGGACGGCATGCGCGCGAGTCACTGCCGCCCGCCGTTTACCTGGGTGTGTCCTATTACGAAATCTGGACTCGGGCCTTGGCCAACATGCTGGACGAGCGCGGCATGGTGACAGCGCAGGAGGTGCAGCACGCGCAAATGCTGGTGCCGCCGGTGCCGACCAAAAAACCGGCCGCTAGCGCCGTCCAATTGCAAACTGCTCTCGCTGCGGGTAGCCCGTATGACCGTAAAGTTAAGGACCCAGCACGCTTTGCAGTGGGCGATTCGGTGCGCACCCGCGTGATGCACCCGGCTACGCACACCCGCTTGCCACGCTATGCCCGCGGTAAAACCGGCGAAGTGGTAGCCGTGCACGGTGCCTTTGTTTTTCCGGACACGCATGCCCATGGTCAGGGTGAACAGCCGCAGTGGTGCTACGGCGTGCGCTTTGGCGGTACCGAGTTGTGGGGCGCAGACGCAGACCCCACGTTGGAAGTGCTGGTCGATTGCTGGGAACCTTATTTGCTGGAGGCCACCCCATGAGCGCCACATCCGAAATGCTGGCGCTGGTACCCGCACTGCCCTGCGATGCCGAAGGGCCGGTATTTCGCGAGCCCTGGGAAGCGCAAGCCTTTGCACTCGCGATTGATGCGCATGCACGCGGTCTGTTCAGCTGGCCCGAATGGGCCGCTGAGTTGTCCACGCAAATCAAAGCGGCACAAGCAGCGGGCGACCCGGATACCGGCGAGACCTATTACAGCCACTGGCTGGCCACACTGGAATCTTTGACGGTGCAAAAAGGCGCGGTCAGCCGTGCGCAACTGGAACAAGTGCAAGGCGCCTGGGACCGCGCCGCCAAAGCCACACCGCATGGGCAGCCGGTGGTGTTGGCCGATAGTGCGCTCGCTGGGATAGATATTTAAAGCTACATTCGCTGCCAGCAGTCAGCCGGGAGGCCAATGTTTGGGCGTACTACCAAGCCCGGCATACGGCATCAACCAATTGATCGCAGCACGGTTAAATGCTGGGGCATTTTCAATGTTGCTCAGGTGCCCGGCATCGGGCAGTATGCTTACCGGGGCATCGCCGATTTTTTGAGCCATCTCGTGGTGCATGGCTACCGGGGTGAGGGTGTCTTGCGCACCCACAACAAAATGCACCGGCGCTCTGATAGCCGAGATATCGCCCAAGGTCACCTGCGCCACTGTGGCCTCCAAAGACTTGATGTAAGACTCTTTATGGAGTGCGGAAATACTCTCAATTAGTTGCTGCAAATGTTCAGGCTTTGCGCCGGGTCTTACAAGGCTGCGCGCCACCGGCTCCGCAATATCGTACGGCTCTTTACCCGCGAGTAAAGGCGCGCGGCGGCTGTCCACAAAGGCCTGACGTTGCTCAGGAGAAAATGCCTCGAAGCCCTCATGTGTATCCACTAGCGTTAGCGTTGCGACCCGGTCCGGGAAAAGCAAAGCGGTGCGCATGGCGATGCGGCCTCCCATGGACAAGCCCACAAAATGCGCCCGTGCGACGCCAAAGTGGTCGAGTACGCGCAAGACATCATGCACAAAATCGTCAAATGTCAAAGCGCCCGTGTAGTCATCGCTCGCACCGTAGCCGCGCGCGTCCCACGCAGCGTATGCAAAGTGTGTGGCAAACGCATCTCGCTGGGCGCGCCAGTTACCGCGGTTGCCGCCGATACCATGCATGAAAAACACCAACGGACCGCTACCGGCCAAATCCAGTGCTAGCGAAGGTATGCCGGGAACGCGATAGGGCGTGGTTTGCACAGTGGCTATCCTTGATTATTCAAACGTTACGGACTAACGGCACCCGAATTCACAATCCTAAATACGCGGACTGAACGCGCCGGTCGGAGGCCACTTCGGCGGCTCCACCTTCTATGACGACACGCCCGTTTTCCAGGACATAAGCATGATTGGAGGCTTGTAAGGCTTTGCGTACATCTTGCTCGGCCAGTAGCAGCGTCAACCCGCCTTGCACCATCGTTTGTACAAGTCCAAAAATATGCTGCGCCATCAAAGGCGACAAACCCAAAGTGGGTTCATCGAGCAACATGAGCCGGGGCATGGCCATCATGCCGCGGCCAATCGCCAGCATTTGTTGTTCGCCGCCCGATAGCGTTACTGCATGCTGCGTATGGCGCTCCTGCAAGCGGGGAAATACGTGGTACACATGCTCTAACGTGCTGCGCCAGTGCACGCGGGCGCGCGGGTTAATTGCGCCCAGACGCAAGTTTTCTTGCACCGTCAGGCTGGGGAAAACCATGCGCCCTTCGGGCACCAGAACCAGCCCGGCCAGCACCCGCTTGTCACAGTCCAGGCGGCTTATGTCTTCACCCAAAAACCGGATACGCCCGCAGCGCACGGGCAAGAGACCCGCCAGCGTTTTCATGAGCGTGGTCTTGCCCGCGCCGTTGCCCCCCAGCAATGCCGTGGCGCCTCGGGCTTGAACCTGCAAATCCACGCCATGCAGTATGGCTGTGTCCCCATACCCGCCGGCCAGGTTTTCGACCTGGAGCATAGGCTCCACACTCATGGGCTGTCTCCGAAATAGGCAGCATGCACCTGCGGGTCTTGTGCGATGTGCGCTGGCGTCCCTTGGGCAATCAGGCTGCCGTGGTGCAGCACCACGATGTGTTCGCACAATTCCATCAAGGCGCGCATCACATGCTCGATCACCAGCAGCGTCAGGCCCCGTGTGGCGTGTAGCGCGCGCAGGGTTTGCAGCATATGCACCACTTCTGTAGGCGTCAGGCCGGCCATCACTTCGTCCAGCAGCACGAGTTGTGCACCGGTGGCGACCGCGCGCGCAATTTCCAGGCGCTTTTGGCCCGATAGGGTCAGCGTGTGGGCCGGCTGCAAAGCCATGGGCGCTAGGCCAACTTCTTCCAGCACCTGCCAAGCCGCCTTGTCGGCGCTGCCCATATTTGGCGCTTGCGCTTTGCCAAACAGCGCGGCAGTGCGCAAGTTTTCCAACACGGTTAGCATGGGAAAAGGTTTAACAATTTGAAAGGTACGCGCAATGCCCAAGCGGCAAATCTGGTCGGCACGCAGTCCGGCCAGGCTGCGGTCGGCAAACCGAATGGTGCCCGCGCTGGGCGCGGTGTTGCCCGCAATTAATGCAAACAAAGTGGTCTTACCTGCGCCGTTGGCACCCATCACGCCGACGATCTGTCCAGCTTGCACCTCGAATGAAACCTGGTCCAGGGCCTGCAAGCCACCAAAACGCTTGCCAACTCCCTGGATTTGCAATAAGGCACTCATGCTTGCCCGCCTTGCGCAGGCGCCGCGGGACTTGACTTTGCCGCCTCATCATCAGGCGGGACTTTTTTGTCTTCCAACCAGCCCATGATCCCCTGCGGAAAAACCAGTACAAAGACTATGAGCACCAGGCCCAAAATTACCATGTAAAGCAAAGGCGCGTTAGCCCACAACAGTTCAGACAAAAGCGATAAGAACAGCACGCCAAGCAAAGGGCCGCGTGCGTTGTCGCCACCACCCAAAATGGCCATGGCGATGACGGTAACGGAGATCATCGGGTCAAATACCTGGCCGACTACAAAGTAAGTAGAACGCAGCGCCATCACTCCACCCACCATGCCCGGTATGGCCGCGCCCAGCACAAAGGCAATCAGCTTGTAGCGCACCACCGGAACACCCAGAGTTTCGGCGGCTTCCTCGTTTTCCCGCAAGGAACGCAAGCCATGGCCAAAACGCGAACTCCCCACCCAGGTGAGCATGGCCACCGCAACGACCGCCAGCGCAAACATAGAGAAATAGATCACGCGTAAATCCGGCGCTCCGAACAAGATACGGCTAGCCATGCCGCTGGCCGATTCGGCCCAGGTGATGGTGTACTTCACCAGTTCAGCCAAACCAAAAGTCAGAATAACAAAGTAAGGCCCTCGCACCCGCAACACCGGTAAACCAACCAGCGCGGCCAACAGCGCGGCCAGCGCACCGGCACCGACGATAGCCAGGGGCAAGGGAATCTGCTGCCAGGTGATCACAACCAAATACGCACCCAGGCCATAAAACACTACATGCCCAAGCGAAACATAACCGGCCATTTTGGACAGCAAGCACCAGCTTTGCGTCAGGGCCAGCCACATCAGCACGCTCAGGCCGATGCCGACCAAATAATCATTCGCAATAAATGGCAATGCTGCCAGCAGCAACAAACAAGACAGCCACAAAGCTGTCCACCACCGGTTGGGAAACAAATCGCGCATAGCGCTAACGTGCCGCTGCGCGGCGCGCAAACACGCCGTTAGGAAAGAGCAGCAATGCCGCTACAAAGGCGCCATACAGGAGCATGGAGCGCATATTGGCCGAGGTCAGCGCCACACCGTATGTTTCGATCACACCCAGCAGCAGCGCCGCCATCAAACCGGCCATGGCATTGCCTAGCCCGCCCAAGATGATGACGATAAATCCAGCAATCGTGTAAGGGAAGCCGGAGAAGGGCGAGAACTGCCCGAGCATGGATACCAGCACCCCGGCCAGTGCCGCAGACGCAAAGCCCAGCACGAAACTAAGCCACTGCACACGGTCCACGTCCACGCCCACAATGAAGGCTGCTTCACGCCTTTCTATCACGGCCCGCGTCGCCAGGCCAAACACACTGCGGCCTAAAAATACAGCGACCAGCAGGCAGCAAGTCCCGGCCACGCACAGCGCCGCCAGGCGGTTGCCCGTCATGGACACCGAGCCCAGGTGGTAAACCGTGTCCAGGTAGTTGTAGGCGCGGTTATTGGGCGTAAACACCAAGGCCGTGGCGTTTTGCAAAACAATCGATAAGCCGAAAAAAAGCAACAACGAATTGCTCTCCATGCGTTGCACTTGGGCAGTACTGCTATCGGCCAACAATCCTTTGAAAATACCCCGGTACAGCGCATAGCCCAGCAAGCCCCCGACAGCGGCCACCATTGGCGCTACCAGCAGGGGCGAGAGGCCAAACACAGTAAAGGCCCAATAAGCCGCATAGGCCCCCAGCATCACGACTTCGCCATGCGCCACATTGAGCAAACGCATAGTGCCATAGACGAGGTTCAAGCCCAGCGCAATCAAGGCATAGAGCGAACCGGTTACCAGGGCCGCAAACAACAACTGGCCCGAAAGCAGGGTTTCGAGCACAGTCATGTCGCGATTACCAGCCCTTTTTGGCTTCGAACTTAGAACTAGCCATGGACGCTGGCCAGACCAGTTGCAACTTCCCCTTTTGGATTTGCACAAAGGCCGTCGGCGTGATTACGTTTTGCACGCCTTCAAATTTGACTTTGCCGTTGATGGTGTCAAAGGTGGTGCTGCTAATCATGTCGCGCATTTTCCCTTTATCCAGACCTGTCTTAGCCACGGTTGTCTCCAGAATTTCCAAAGACATCCAGGCTAGGGCTGAATTGAGGTAGTCTGGGTCTTCGCCAAACTTCTTCACGTAGGCATCATAAAACGCCTGCGAACCTTTCCACTCGGCACGCGGCGACCAGTGGGCAATCGTCACTACGCCTTCAGCCGAGCTGGCGCCCACGGCTTTTGGGAAGAAGGCATCGCTTGGTCCGATGGCAATGAACTGGAAGGGCTGATTCAGACCCAACTCTTTGGCCTGCTTGGCATAGAGCACAGAGTCACCGGGATAAGCCAGGGCCAGCACCGCATCCACATTGGCCTGTTTGATCTGGGTCAGCGTGGAAGTCATGTCACTGATGTCCGGCGGGTACTCGGTGGAAACCTTGATCTCGATGCCGGCTTTTTTCAGCTCCGGCTCAAGGAAGTTTTTGATCTCTTTGGTAAAGGGCAACACGTTAGATAAAACTGCTACTGATTTCACGTTTTGCGTTTTGAGCATAGCAGTCAGCTCTGCGCCGATGCGGTCAGGAATTGCGGAGGTAGGGAACCAGATATAGCCGGGCTTGACCTGGCGCAGTGCCACCGATGCGGCGGTGTTGCCAACCATGGGAAATTTGAATTTTTCAAGCACTGGCGCAATCGCCAGGTGGAAAGGGGTACCCCAAGGCGCGAGTAACAAATCGACCTTGTCATCGGTGATCAGCTTTTCATAAATACGCACCGCTTGTTCGGGCTTGGACTGGTCGTCAAACACCACGAACTCGACTTTACGCCGCACGCCGCCCACATCCATGCCGCCTTTGGCATTGATCTGTTCACGCCAGAGTTCATAGGTGTTCATTTGCGAAGGCGTGGCGTTGGCCAGCATCCCGGTGCGCGCCATAGAAAAGCCGATACGCAAAGGTTTGTCTGTCTGAGCCGAGACCATACCCGCCGTAAATGCGAGCAATGCTGCCGTGATACCGCCGACAAAGGTCCGGCGGCTTGAAAAAGAAAATTTCATCTCATTACTCCAGTACTTTAGGAAAAAGTTGAACGACCAGGACCGCGCATCCATGCCGCTGCACGTGCCACCCAGGGACGGGTGGCATCGCCGCAGGCGACGCTGGTCTCGAAGTGGTCACATGCTTCGAGAATTTCTAACTCGGTGGACACACCCGCCGCTTGCAGCGCAGCGCGCATCTGCGCGGCCTGCACGATGAGGTGCGGAAAATCGCGCTCGCCATACGCCATAAAAAACGGCGGACAGGCGGCGGGCTCTATCAGGTGCAGGGGCGATGCGCTTCGCTCCACTTGCGCATCATGCACAGCATCCACAGCGGATCCTAGAAAGCGCGGACGTTGCGACAGGCCGCTGCCCTCGCCCAACAGATACACGCCCGACACCGGCAGGCAACCAGCCAAGGGCTGAGCTGCTAGGCCACGCGCGCTGCGCCATGCTGAGGTCACCGCTAATAGGGCTGCGTAATGCCCTCCGCCCGAGTGCCCGCCCGCAAATACGCGCGCCGGTGCGCCATCATCGATCGGCAGGCCTAACCGGCCTTGCAACACATAGGCCAGCGCATCAGCGCAGTCATCCATGCCTGCAGGAAACACATGCGCTGGCGCTAGGCGATAGCTCGCGCTGACAAAATGAATACCAGCCGCCTGCAAGGCAGGCGCCATGAAATACATCCATTCTTTGTAGCCGTTGGTCCAGCCGCCGCCGTGTAAAAACACCAGCACGGTATCGCTGGGGGACGCGCTTGGAAAGACTTCCAGCGTCTGATTTGGGCCGGGTCCGTAAGCATGGCTCTGGCCGCGCAGACCCCGTCCCAGCGCAAGTATTTTTTGCTGGTAAGCCGCGCCCAGGGGCGACATGGGCTCTTGGGCCGGGTAGTGGTCCAGGAAGCTCACGCAAAGTCCTGGGGGTAGAGCGCCTGGTAGACGCGTTGCGCACTTAAAGGTAACTGGGTCAGCCGCGAACCAGTGGCTTCTACGATGCCGTTGGCCACCGCGGCGGCCACGGCATTGATGCCCAATTCACCCACGCTCTTAGCGCCGTAGGGTCCGGTGGGTTCTTGCGCCTCAATGACGTAGATGGCATGCGATTGCGGCACCTCAGCCATGGTGGGAATTTTGTAATCCATGAGGCTGGGGTTTGCCAGGCGCGGGCCATCCCACACCAGTTCTTCGGTCAGCGCATAGCCCAAGCCTTGCACCAATGCGCCTTCGATCTGGCCACGCACCATGGCCGGGTTGATGGCACGCCCTACGTCCGCAGCCGTCCAGGCGCGCGGCACCCGCACTTTGCCGCTCAGCGTATCCACCTCGACCTCGACCACCTGCGCCACAAAACTAAAGACGCCGATATTAGAAAAGGGCAGGCCCAAGACAACAGCGCGTTTGGGGTCAACGGTTTTCTGGTCAAAGACCCAACTGTTACTACCGATGATGGGACCGCCCGCAGCCCAGTGTGCATAGCCCGATATTTGGGCAAAGCTCAGGCTGGCTGCGGCCACGCCTTTGATGCCGACGCTGCCGCCTTGGCGAAGCTCGATATCTTCGGGTGCGCATTCCATCATCGCGCCGGCGTATTTTTTGATTTGCTTTTCCACTTCCCCGGCAGCGGCGACGACCGAACGCCCGGTCATGTAAGTAACACGGCTGGCGGTCGTGCCCCAGTTGTAGGGCGAGCCATCGGTATCCGGGCTGGCAATAGCTACCCGATCCATGGGTACTTGCAGCGCCTGCGCGCACATTTGGGCCAGCGCGGTGTTGCTACCCTGGCCGATGTCCACCGCGCCGGTATTGAGCAACAAAGTACCATCTTCGAGCATGCGCACGATGGCGCCAGTAGCCAGCAAACCGCTGATATGCGCCGAGATGGCCAGTCCCATGCCGGTGCGGGTTTCGGCGGTGGGCGCTTGGTCGCCCCCTTTCGCTAGGCGCTGCTTCCAGCCGCTGCCTTGCTCCACTGCGTCTAGGCATTGCGCCAGGCCATTGGAAAAAATCGATTGCCCGCCCAGCCAACGGTCACCGTCGCGCTTCATATTCAAACGGCGGATATCAAAGGCGTCCATGCCCAGCTCGCGTGCAATCGCATCGATTTGCTGTTCGGACGCAAACGTCACCTGCGGCACGCCAAAGCCGCGGAATGCGCCAAAGCGCATCTTGTGGGTATAGGCCACGCGGCCATGGGCATGCACATTGGCAATGTTGTAAGGGCCGCAGTTCATCAGCAGGGCATAGCCCAGCACGCCGGGGCTGTCATCACCGTACGCACCACCGTCCAGCAGCAGCTCGGTTTCGCGGGCGACCAGGGTGCCGTCGCGGCGCGCACCGGTCTTCATGCGGATAGTGGCCGGATGACGTGCACGCACGGTTTCGAAGTCTTCCTCTCGGCTGAGAATCAGCTTTACCGGCTTGCGCGCTTTCATCGCCAGCAGTACCACTACGGGCTGTACGTGCGCTTCCATTTTGTTGCCAAAGCCTGCGCCTATCCGTGGTGTGAGGCAACGCAATTTGGTCATGGGCAGGCCCAACGCCTCGCATACATTAGCCTGCACCCGGAACACCGATTGGTTGGCCGACCAAAGCGTGATACGCCCGGCAGCGTCAATCTCGGCCAAAGCGCCGCAGGGCTCTAACGACACATGCGCCTGCCCGGGCGTGTGGTACACCGCTTCCACCACCACATCGCATTGCGCCCAGGCTGATTCCACATCGCCTTCGCGCATGGAGGTGCGCGAACACAGATTGCCTTGCGTACCGGCATCGAATACTTTGATGTAGCTGTCGGTGTTTTCGTGTACCAGCGGCGCGCCTTCCTGCAAAGCAAGGGCTGGCTCCAGCGCAGCAGGTAGCACCTGATAAATCACCTTGATCAACCGCGCGGCCTGGCGCGCAATGGCTTCGGTATCAGCCGCCACTGCAGCGACGATTTCGCCGCAATAACGCACCTTGTCCAAGGCCATGGCCGGCTCGTCTTTGATAAAGGCGCCCATGCGGTGGGCCGGGTCCAGATCCATGCCAGTGACGATGGCGCGCACACCGGGCAGCGCTTGGGCGGCACTGAGGTCGTAGCCCTCGATAACTGCATGCGCGTGCGGGCTTTGTAATAGCGCGCCGTGCAGCATGCCAGGCCGGTACATATCGGCTATGTACTGTGCCTGGCCGGTGAGTTTTTCGTCACTTTCGAGCTGGGTGACCGACTGCCCCACTGCGCCCTCGGGCAGTGCATCGGCTTGTTTGCTTACGGGATTCATGATGCAAGCTCCTGTGCGCGCAACTGCGCAGCCGCTTGCAGCACGGCCGCGACGACGGGCGCGTATCCGGTGCAACGGCACAGATTGCCCGACATGGCCGCTCGCACCTGATCCGTATCGGGGTTGGGATTGTCAAGCAGCAAGGCGTGCGCACTGACCAACATTCCCGGTGTGCAAAACCCGCATTGAAACGCAGACTCTGCGGCAAATGCTTTTTGCAATGCCTGCATGGCCGCCTGGTGGTTGAGCCCTTCTAAGGTTTCTATAGTGGCATTAGCGCAGCCGTGCGCCAAACTTAGACAGGCGCGCACCGGCCAGCCATCGCGCACCACGGTACAGGCTCCGCATACTCCTTGGTTGCAACCGCGTTTTGCAGCGGTTAATTGCAATTGATCGCGCAGTACGGTGAGCAAGCTGTCGTGCAGGCCAGCGCGCACTTCAGCCTCGGCGCCATTGACTTGCAGTTGCAGGGTTCGAGGCGGCGCGCTCATTGAACAGCGCCGGTTTGCAATGCCAATTGCCGCACAGCGCGCAGCAATAAGCGAGGTATCAGGGCACGTCGGTAGTCCGCGCTACCACGCACATCGTCCAATGGATCGGCCCGCGCCTGCAAGAGCGCCGCGGCACGCGCCAGCGCGCTTTCACTGTGGTCCTCGCTGAGCAGCGCATCGGCATCGTCATCGCGAATAGGCACCGGCCCGCAGGCACCTACCACCACGCGGATGCGGCCCTGGCCCGACACGCAGGCCGCCACCGAGGCGGTGGCGTAGTCGCCAGCAACACGCGCATGCTTAACATAGACGCCATGGGCGCCCGCTTGCGGTGCCGGCAGCAGGACGGCGGTGACCATTTCGCCAGGCTCCAGCGCGGTGAGATACCAGTCCTGAAAGAAATCTTGGGCAGCCAATACGCGGCGGCCGCCACTGCCCGCAATTTCCACCTCGGACTGGGCGGCAACCAGGGCGGGCGGATAGTCCAGACCGGGGTCGGCAAAAGAGATAGAGCCCCCAATGGTGCCCATATTGCGCACCGTGGCATTGGCAATTTGTGATGCAGCATGACGCAAGACCGCAGCGCCGCCTAAAGCTAGGGCACATTGCGCGGTTTCCCGGTGGCGGGTAAAGGCACCAATGCGGATGCGGCCATCAGGCAATACCGAAATACCTCGGATTTCGGGGATCGCCGACAAGCTGATCAACGCTGCCGGTTCGATTACGCGGGCATTGAGCATTGCAACCAAGGTCGCACCACCAGCCATGAGTTTGGCCTCAGGGTCTTGGGCCAGCAATGCGGTGGCCTGGTCCACGGTTTCAGGGAGATAAAAGCCTTGCAACATACGCGTTCCTAGGAAGTAGTAGGTAAGTCTTGCACCACGGCCTGAGTGTCCATCAGGGACTGCAAAGCCTTTTGCAAATTGCGGGCAAATTGTTCGCCTAGGTTTTGCGCTTGCTTGCGCATCATGCCCAGCGCAAAGCGCCCCAGCCTCCCGGTGACCGAAACCTCGGACTGGTAATGCACTTGGGTGCCCATACCTTGGGGGTGCAAGGTGATTTGGCTTTCGGCTTGCAGCATGCTGGCGCGCCCACCCTCTTCGCCGCGCGTCACGGCCCAAATGCTATTGGCTTCCTGCCGGGTGATTTCCACTTCCAGTTCAAAGCGGGCTTTGATACCGGCCAGCCCGATTTGAATCACCGTGCGATAGCGCTTGTCGTCCAACGGTTGCAAGCTTTCACAGCCGGGCAGGCACGAGGCCATAAGGCGCACATCGAACAAGTGCTGTAACACCACCTGCGGCGGCGCAGCAATATCAAATTGGCCTTCGATCAGCATGTGAAACTCAGAGCTTAAAGTGCGGGCCGAACTCAGCGCTGAACGCGCGGGACGATCATCTTAGGGTCCACCAACCGACCCGCATCGACCACCACCTTGCCGTCGAGCGCAATTGTGCAATGACGCATAGGCACGTCGTAATGACCACGTGTGGTGCGTTTGCCGCCACCCTGGCTGTTGGGGCCAGTAGAGAACAAAAAGTTGCCGGGGAAGCTGCGCGCGCCGGCGCGGTTGTGCTCCGGCACATCGCCGTTGAGCGCGATATTGTCCCAGCGGCATTGCGGGTTCATGCCCCAGCCCAGATGCGAAACCGCAAACGGATCCATATCCTCTGGCCCGGTTTTGCCCTCGTCCAGCCAGTCGCGCATCAGCATGGCGTCCAGACCACCTTCGATTTTGGTGACATGGCCGTTTTCTATTTCCATATGAATCGGGTCTTGCACATAGCGGCAGTAAGGCAGGATGATGATGTCGCCCGGCATGATGACCACGCGTCCGTTGGCACTACCCTCGTTGGGGAAGGTGTGGATCAGGCCTACGCCCCAATGGTCAAAGTGGCCCGGCTCGTCAGCGAAGCCGTACTGGCTCATCACCGGGTATTCGCCCCGGCTGTAGCGCAAATCGGTACCTGCTTTGCTGGTCACATGGACATGCTGGGTTTTTTCGTACACCTCGTGGGCGTACATGATGGCGTCTTTCAGGCCTGGCGGGGATTGCAAATTCAGCAAGTCGTCCGGAGAGTCAATCACCATTTGCACCCGCACCCCGTTGTTCATCACTTTTTTCAACCAGGCGGCAAACAAAGGAATATGGAAGATAAGAATCATGTCGGCGACCATCAGCGCCTCTAGCGTGCCCTTGCACTGGCCGATGGTGGGAACGCCCACTTTGGTCCAGCCGGGGATCATGTTCACACGCATCTCGTAGATGTCAAAGCCCATTTCCTCGGCGGCAGCAAAAGCGGCCTGAATGTACTCGGGTCGGGTGCCCAGGTCGCTGACTACGGCCACCGTCTGCCCGGGGCCTACCTTGCACAGTTCAAACTGCTTGCGAAACAAATAGGTCAGCTTGCCGGGATTTACCAAGGGGGTGCGGACGGCCGATTGCATACGAATTCCTTTGATAGACACGAAAAACCGCGGCTCAATCCCGGTTCCAGCGGGTGCCTTCGATCCAGTCTATGGACATGTTGCGCAGGTGTCAATAGCGAATACCATATGTTTTTGAAAAAATTTTTTGGTGCACCGCAACAAGCTTTTTCGCACGCTTCGCAGTACCATCGCGCGGGGTTGACCGTGGCCAAAAACGCTCGCCTAAGCTGCAAGAAAACAGGCGCGCGCTGACCGTTGCACTTGGGAAAAGCCGCATCAAAGCAAGGAATACAGATGGCGCAGGTAAAAAAAGAGGAAGTCCGGCATGCCATTTTGCAGGCGGCTTTTGCTTCGTTCAGCGAGCAAGGGTATAGCGACACCACGATTCCCGCGATTGCGCGGCGGGCCGGTTTTTCTACAGCGAACGTTTATAGCTACTTCCGCTCCAAAATCGATATTTTGTTCACGTTGTACGAGCCTTGGCTGCAAGACTGTCTGGACAAATTTGAATCGTCGATTCGCCGGATCAAAGATCCGCACAAGCGCATGGAACGCATTTTGTTCGCCCTGTGGCGTGATCTACCACGCGCCAGCAACGGTTTTGCTAACAATGTAATGCAAGCGGTATCCACAAGCGCAGGCTCGGAAGACTACAGTCCGCGTCTGCGTCTGTTGTTTCAAAATCGGGTGGCGCGCTGGATGCAATCGTGCACACCCGTCAGCGACCGCGAGGCTGCCAGCATGGCCGCAGTTGCCTTAATGGCCTTTGACGGCTTTGCCATGAACGTGCACCTCCCCCAGGGCGTCAGCTGCGATCAAAAAACGGTTCAGTTTTTTGCCACGCTGTTGATGCTCAGGTCGGTGCCAAACGCCATCAATGAGTAGAAGCTTTGCAGCGCTACAGCGCATACACCGATTGCAGGCCAAAAAAACTGCCCAACGCCCGCTGCACAGTTGGAATACCCAGCTTTACAACAATGCGCCCTGGCAAGTTCACTGCGCCTGAAACCCGCTAGCCTTAATGATGCGCGCCCAAGTCTGCGCGTAAGCCTGTTCCCGGCTTGCCAATTGGGCCGATGACATAAATCCCACCGTCAGACCCATGGCGGTAAGCGGATCGCGCACTTCGGGCATCGCAAGCACTTTGGTGAGCGCATCGGAGAAGCGGTCGATGACCGCTTTAGGCGTGCCGGCTGGGGCAAAAAAGCCGTAGTAGGGTACGTCTTCAAAACCGGCCAGCCCCAG
>CAMDHL010000030.1 GCA_945898105.1 Comamonas sp. lk
TGTGCAACTGGGTTTTGGCTTCATGCTGATCGCTGTGGGCCTGGGTCTGTATACAGTGTTGTCGCAATTCCCGGCCTTTTATGACGTGGTGCGTTTTGCCGGTGCGACGTACCTGGTTTGGATGGCCTGGAGTTTGGCGAGTGCCCGTCCCCAGTTTAAGGAGCAAGCGGCCATTGAGCAAAGCGCTCAAAACGAGCTTAAACCTTTAGGCTTTTGGGGTGCGGTCTTGTTTCAATGGGTTAACCCTAAAGCCTGGGTGATGGCGGTCACCATCATGAGCGCGTATGTGCCGCCGGGTGCCGGTCTGCTGCAAATTGCGCCGCTGGGTCTGATGTTTGCCGTGCTGGGTTTTCCTTGCTCGTCCGTTTGGGTTGGCTTTGGCAGCGCGTTACGCAGCTATTTGCAAGAAGCGTTTCGAATGCGGGTCTTCAATTGCACTATGGCCGCTGCTTTACTGCTATCGCTTTACCCGATGCTCAGTGCTTAAAGCGGCTGCGCCAAATGCGCTTCCTGCCAAAGTCCACGCCGCTCGCCATAGGTCGCCGCGCGCGGGCTGCGTGAGTCGCTGCCCTTGGGCCGAGCCAAGCTGCACGAGCGTATCCGCAGTTCTGCTGCGCGCGGTGTCTGGTCGATAATCTTTGGATTGGCAGGCCTGTCCCGCGCCCTTTATTTGGTACCCGTATGAATATCCCCGTTTCCAAACCGCGAGGCCGACCACCCAAGTTGCAAGATGGTGGCGATGCGCCTGCTGCTGACGACCGCTACCGTGCGCCGGCTTTGGACAAAGGTCTGGATATTTTGGAGTTGCTCGCCACACAAGCCCATGGCCTTACGCGCGCCGAGATCGTCAAGGAAATGGACCGCAGCCCCAATGAGATTTACCGCATGCTCGAACGCTTGGTGGCGCGCCAGTATGTGATGCGCAATGCCGGTGGCGACCGTTATGCCTTAAGCCTTAAGCTTTTTGCCATGGCGCATATGCACCCGCCACTCAATCGCTTGGTGAACCAAGCTTTGCCGGTAATGGACGAGTTCACGCGCCGCGCCGAGCAGTCTTGCCACATGGGCGTGTACGACCGGGGCAATGTGCTAATCGCAGCGCAGATCAACAGCCCGCGCGGTTGGAGTTTTGCAGTGCAGCGCGGCGCCCGCGTGGGCTTGCTCGATACCGCTTCGGGCCATGTCCTGCTGGCCTATGCCGACACCCCAGGATTGGAGCGTATGTTGGCCGAGCACCAACCCACCGAGGGCGAGGTGCCGATAACGCGCAGCGAGCTGGACAAAGCGATAGCCAGCATCCGCAAACAAGGCCTTTTGCAACGCGACAGCGCGCAGACTTTCGGAGTGGTGGATATTTCGGTTCCGGTACTCGGTCCGGACAACACTGCTCTAGCGACGCTGACCTGCCCCTACATGCGGCGCATAGACCGTCATCTAGGCCCTGACCTTGCCAGTGTGCAAGACTATTTACGCCAAGCCGCGCAGACCCTGTCTTTTCAGGCTACATAGGCCCGCACGTTAGGACAAGGCCCGGTCCAGGTGCGTGTAGCCACCATCAACAAACACCCATTGGCCAGTGGTGTGACTCGATTGCGCAGACAGCAAAAACACCACCAGCGCGGCGATTTCTTCGGCGGTGGTCATGCGCTTGCCCAGCGGGATTTTGTCGGTGATGGCGGCGAGCTTTTTTTCCGGCTCGTCAAAGCTGCTGATCCAGCGTTCGTACAAAGGCGTCATTACTTCAGCGGGGATCACGGCATTGACGCGCACGCCGTCGTCCCGTAACTCCGCAGCCCACTCGCGTGTGAGCGCAAGTTGCGCGCCTTTCGAGGCACAGTAGCCGCTGGTATTGCCCTGGCCGGTAATGGCGGTTTTAGATGAAATATTGACGATGGCGCCCCGACTGGTTTTGAGGTGCGGCACGGTGTAGTGCGCCATCACGTAGTAATGGATCAGATTGCGTTCCAGCGAACCTATAAACGCCTCGCGCCCCGCGTCCAGGCCGATGTTGTCGTTGATCCCCGCATTGTTCACCAGGCCGTAAATGCGGCCAAATCGTGCAGCGGTATCAGCCACGGCCTGCTTGCATGCGGCATCGTTTGACAACTCAATTTGATGGAATACGGCTTGGCTTTGTAGGCTGTGCAATTTCGCTTTAAAGGTGGGCGTCATCGGGCTTTTGCCCAGCACGACAGGAATTGCGCCCTCTTGCGCCAGCGCCAGCGAGATGGCTGCGCCAATGCCGCTGGCCCCGCCAGTGACGAGGATGACTTTATCTTTGAGTTGCAAATCCATGGTGCGGGTGTCCGATTGTTTTGATTAGCTGTTTGCAGCGGGAACTTGCAGGCCATAGGCGCGCGCGGCGTTGCCATGCCAAAAGCCTTCTTGCTCGGTGGTGTTTAAACGTGCATCGGCCCATTGTTGTGCCATTGCGGCCACCGTATCGTAGGGCGCAGCTAGTTGGCACACGGGCCAGTCTGAGCCGAACATTACGCGCTCTGCGCCAAAGCAGTCCAGCGCATGGTCAAAGCATTGCAAGATAGCGCTACGGTCCTGAGCACGCAGAGCTTTGCCTTGTGCCCATGCAGTTTCGGTGACTAAGCCCGAAAGCTTGCACATCAGGTGCGGCAAGCCGGCCAAGGTGTGAATATGGTTGCGCCATGCGCGGGCTTTTACATCATGCTCCGGGCCATGTGCTAAATCCGGTTTAGCCACATGGTCGAGTACCAGCCAATGCTTATCGTGACGTCCGCAAAAGTCTAAGGCGGCGGGCAGTTGATGCGCAAACACCAGCACGTCATAACTTAATTGGCGCGCTTGCAGCAAACCCACGCCCCGGTTAAAAGCCGCATCACCCAGAAGGGCGGGTACATCTGGCTCGTCCTGCACGATATGCCTGAAACCGCGCAGCAGCGGTTCGTCCTGCCAGCGCGCGAGTTGCGCCTCTAACTGCGGCGAGCGCAAATCGGTCCAGCCCACCACGCCCAGCACTTGCGCGTTTTCGCGCGCCAGTTGCAGCAGATCATCGGTCTCGACCTCCATGCTGCGTGCCTGCACGGCGATGCTGTGTGTGAGCCCAGCAGCATGCATCGCAGTGGCGCTATCGGCGGGCAGCAGGTCGCGTTGTAAGGCCGGCATAGCCTCGCTGATCCAGGGGAAGTCTTCCTGCCGGTAGCGCCAGTAGTGCTGGTGGCTGTCTATCTTCATAGCGATAGCTTCTTCACGCAGGTTTGAATTGGTAGTCCACCAAAGAGGCGGCTTTCATTTCAATCGAAAAGCCCGGCGCTTGCGGGGGCATATAGGCGGCGTTTTGTATCTCGCAAGGATCGACAAAATGCTCGTGCAAATGGTCTACGTATTCGATCACCCGGCCCTCGCGCGTACCAGCGATGCACAGGTAGTCGATCATGGAAGCATGCTGCACGTACTCGCATAAGCCCACACCACCGGCATGCGGACAGACGGGTAACTTGTATTTGGCGGCCATCAGCAGCACTGCAAGCAGTTCATTGAGTCCACCTAAGCGGCAAGCATCGACCTGCACCACATCGATAGCGCCGCGCATGATTAATTGCTTGAAAATGATGCGGTTCTGGCACATCTCGCCGGTGGCGACTTTGACTGGGTGCACGCCTTCGCGGATGGCACGGTGGCCTTCAATATCGTCAGGGCTGGTGGGCTCTTCAATAAACCAGGGCTTGACAAAAGCGAGTTTGCGCACCCAATCGATGGCCTGGCTCACTTCCCAGACTTGATTGGCATCGATCATCAAATGGCGATCCGGGCCCAGCACCTCGCGGGCAATCGTCAGGCGGCGGATGTCGTCTTCCAGATCGCGCCCGACTTTCATCTTGACATGGTTAAAACCGGCGTCAATCGCCTCCTGGCACAGGCGGCGCAGCTTTTCGTCGCCATAGCCTAGCCAACCGGCGGAGGTGGTGTAGCAGGGGTAGCCTTCACGCTCTAAGGTTGCCCAGCGTGCTTGCTTGCCCGCGTCCTGCGCTTGCAATAGCGCCAGCGCCTCTTCGGGGGTAATGCAATCGGTGATGTAACGAAAGTCAATCAGCTTGACGATCTCTTCGGGGGACATGCGCGCCACCAGTTTCCATACCGGTACGCCTTCAATCTTGGCCCACAAGTCCCATACCGCATTGACCACCGCACCGGTGGCCAAATGGATGGCGCCTTTGTCCGGGCCAATCCAGCGCAACTGGCTGTCCGAGGTGATGTAGCGCCAAAAGCGGCCCATATCTGCTGCGACCCAGTCCATGTCCAGACCGATCACCAGATGGCGCATGGCTTCGATCGCGGCGCAGCAAATTTCATTACCCCGACCGATGGTAAAGGTCAGCCCGTGCCCTTGTACGCCGCCTTGCTCAGTTTCAAGGATGACGTAGGCGGCGGAATAGTCCGGGTCCGGATTCATGGCATCCGAGCCATCGAGATGCTGCGAAGTGGGGAAACGCACATCTACCACCCGCATGCTGCAAATTTTGTTCATGACTAGCCTGTTGGTTTTTCAAACTTCAAAAAATAAAGGGCCTGCGTGCGCTGACGCAGGCCCCTTTCAAGTCCGCATCAATCGTAAAGAACTGCAGCGATCTTTGGGTCTTTCATATTGCTCTTATCGTAGTAGTAAAAGCCAGTGTCGATGATCTTAGGCAGCTTCTCGCCCTTGAGTGCCATCACAGCCGCCTTGACTGTCTGGTAGCCGATACCGACCGGATTTTGTGTGATCGCGCCGGCCATGGTGCCGTCCATGATCATCTCTTTCTGCGCCTTGCCGGAGTCGAAACCGATGATGGTCACGCCGGTTTTCTTAGCTTCTTTCATGCCTTTGCCCGCACCGATAGCAGAGCCTTCGTTGGTGCCGAAGATGCCTTTGAGTTTGGGGTGAGCCTGCATCAAGGTCTTGGCGATTTCAGCCGATTTCAGATGATCGCCGCTGCCGTACTGGATGTCCACGATCTTGATCTTGGGGTACTTGGCTTTAATCTGGTTCACAAAGCCGTCGCGGCGGTCCACGCCCGTAGTGCTGGTTTGGTCATGGCCGATCACAGCCACTTCCCCTTGGCCACCGATGATCTTGGCCATCATGTCCGCCGCCAGCGAAGCAGCCGCTTTGCTATTGGTTTGCGCAGTAGTCAGCACAATGTCGCTGTCCACGCCAGAGTCAAACGCGATCACGGGGATCTTGGCAGCCTGGGCTTTTTTCAACAGCGGAATGGCTGCTTTGCTGTCCAGTGCCGCAAAGCCGATGGCCTTGGGGTTCTTGGCCAAGGCGGCGGTCAGCATATCGATTTGCTTATCTACCATTTGCTCGGTTTCAGGGCCTTCAAAAGTGACCTTCACGTTGAATTCTTTGGCTGCTTGGTCTGCGCCCGATTTCACGGCGAGCCAGAACTGATGCTGAAAGCCTTTAGAAATCAGCGGGATATAAATTTCGTCAGCGGCCATGCTCAGGTTACTCATACCGGCCAGTACCAAACCGGCAGTCAAGGCCAGCAGTTTTCTTTTTGCGTTCATAGTTGTCTCCAGAAGGAAAAAAATGTCAAAGTTGACGGGAAGGAAAAAACATCACTCACTCACTAACTCACTCAAGTCATCGCGCAGGTTTCGGTTGTGTCTCCTTTAGGCAGGTTGAACAAGGGTAAAAAGGGAGTCAGGCTACTGCTTCTTGCGACGCAGGTTGTCGGTGTACACCGCCAAAATAATGATCAGGCCGGTCAGCACCATTTGCCATTCCTGAGCTACCGACATGATGCGCAAGCCGTTGATCAGCACACTCATGATGAAGGCGCCGATGATGGTGCCCAAAATTGTGCCTACACCGCCACTGAGCGAGGTACCACCAATGACTACAGCGGCGATCGCGTCTAGCTCGTAGCCTTGGCCTAAGGCAGGTTGCGCCGAATTCAGGCGCGAGGCGATGAGGATACCGGCAATGCCACAAATGCCACCGCTAAAGGCGTAAATAATCACTTTCCAGCGGTCCACGTTCACGCCCGACAGGCGCACCGCCTCCTCATTGCTTCCCAGCGCAAAGGTGTAGCGCCCCAGCGCGGTTTTGTTGAGGATGACGGCGCTGAAAACGGCGACGATAAACATAATCATCACCGCGTTCGGGATGGGCAGCATCGGCATCAGGTCACCCAGCAGCGAGCCCAGTGAAATCGCGTCAAAGCCTTCTACGTCATTGAAGTAAATCGGCCGTGTTTTGGTGATGATGAGGGATGCACCTTTGAGCAGCATCATCATGCCCAGGGTGGCGATAAATGGCGGCACGCGCAGCTTGGTAATCGCCAGCCCCGACACTGTGCCGCACAGCGCGCCCACGGCAATCGCGCCGGGCACGCCCAGCCACATGGGCAGCCCAAGGTTGACCATAAAGACACCGGCCATAACGGCGCAAAAAGTCATGAGTACGCCCACCGATAGGTCGATACCCGAGGTGATGATGATGAAGGTGCTGGCAATGGCCAGCACGCCGATGACGGTGGTCGATTGCAAGATTCCGATGAGGTTGTCGCTAGTGAAAAACGCGTCGGGCTTTAGGACGCTGAAGATCACAATCAGTGCAATCAAGCTGGCAAAGGCCAGCAGCATTTGCTTGGCCTGGCTGTCCACGTGGGTGCCGGGTGTCGTATCTAAAGGCTCTGCGGGGCGGGCTGGGGTAGACATGGCGTGGGTAACTCTGGTGAACGTTTAAGCCGTGAGCGGTTCACGTTGCGTGGCTAGTTGCATCAGGCCTTCTTGTGTTGCCTGGTCGCCGCGTACTTCGCCGGTGATCCGGCCTTCGCACATCACCAAGATGCGGTGGCTGAGCAGCAAAACTTCGGGTAATTCTGAAGAAATCACGATGATGGCTTTGCCCTGTTCGGCCAGCGCATTTAGCAGCTTGTAAATCTCGCTCTTAGCGCCTACGTCGATACCGCGCGTAGGCTCATCAAAAATCAGAATATCGCAGTCGCGCACCAGCCATTTGGCGACCACTACTTTCTGCTGGTTGCCACCAGAAAGCAATCGGGCGGTTTGCTGGAGTGAGGGGGTTTTTATGCGCAAGGTGTCCACCATTTTGTGGGCCGTGCGGGTGATGCCTGCTTTTTCTAAAAAAATGTGCCAACGCAAAAAACGGCTCAAACTGGGCAAAGTGATATTGGCCGCTACGTCCATGCCGGTGGCCAGGCCGAAGTTTTTTCGGTCTTCCGAAAGATAGCCTATGCCCGCGCGCACTGCGTCCTGCGGGGAGCGCAGCGTGATGCGCTGGCCATGCACATGAACTTCACCCGCTTCCAGCGGGTCGGCACCGAATATGGCCCGCGCCACCTCGGTGCGGCCTGCGCCCATCAAGCCGGCAAAACCCAGAATTTCACCTCTGCGCAAGTCAAAACTCACGTCACGGATAAAGCGACCGCGTTGCAGACCACGCACTTGCATCACTACCGGCTGCGCCGTTACGTCAGGCACGGTTTTTTCGCTTTGCTCTAGCGTGCGGCCGACCATCATGGTGATGATGTGGGTCATGGGCGTGCTGGCCGGCACGGTATCGATATAGCAGCCGTCGCGCAGCACCGTCACGCGGTCGGCGATGCGCTGAATTTCATCCATCTTGTGCGAGATATACACAATGCCCACGCCCTGGCTCTTTAGCTGGCGGATGATGCGAAACAGTTCGTCAATCTCGGCATTGTTGAGTGCTGCCGTTGGCTCGTCCATGATGAGCACGCGCGAGCGGAAGGACAGGGCTTTGGATATCTCTACCATTTGCTGGCGTGCAACGGTCAGAGCGCCAATCGGCGTGCGCGGGTCAAGCTTGAGTTTGAGGCGCTCAAACAGCGTGGCGGCATCGGTATTGAGCCGGTCTTCATCCAGAAAAAAGCCTCCAAAGCGGCGTGGCTCGCGGCCCAGAAAAATGTTTTGCGCTGCGGTCAAATGGTTCATTAAATGCAGCTCTTGGTGGATGATGCCAATCGCCATGGACTGTGCATGCGCCGGGCTTTCTATCTCCACCACCTTGCCGTCCATGCGCACTTCACCACTGTCTTTGCGATAGACACCGGCGAGTATTTTCATGAGCGTGGATTTGCCGGCTCCGTTCTCGCCCATCAGGGCATGTACCTCGCCGGCCTGCAAGTCAAATTGAACCTCGTGCAGCGCCCGCACGCCAGGGAAGGACTTGCAAAGTTTCTCAACTGAGATCAAGGCTGCCATGCGGTACGTAAATTTAAATGGTCACGCCACCATCCACCAGCAGGGTTTGCCCGGTGACAAAGCGCGATTCGTCGCTAGCCAAAAACACCACCATGGGCGTAATGTCGTCCACCACCGCCAACCGCCCCATGGGCTGGCGTGCAATAAAGTCTTTTTCGGCCTGTACCGGGTCGGCGGCGCTGGCGATGCGTCCGCGCAGCGAAGGCGTGTCCACCGTGCCAGGACATAACGCATTGGCGCGCAAACCGGCTTTCACATAGTCAGCGGCCAGTGATTTGGTCAGACCGATCACGGCAGCTTTGGTGGCGCCATAGGCGCAGCGGTTGACAAAGCCTTTGATGCTGGAAGCCATGGACGCCATATTGATGATGGAGACGCTGACGCTATCGTCGGCGGCATGGCGCAGCATGCCGGGCAAAAACGCGCGCGTGACGGTAAACATGCTTTTCACATTCAGCGAAAAACTGGTATCCCAGTCGTCCTCGCTGCAATCGAGCAAGCTGCCGTTGGCGACCATGCCGGCGCAGTTGAATAATGCATCAAGCGCCGGCAAGCGTGCGGCTAAGGCCTGCACAGCAGCGGCATCGCGTACATCGAGCACGGCGGTTTGGATGGTCGCGTTTTCCTGGCTCAGGCTCGCCAGCAAGGTGCTGTTGATGTCGGTGGCGATCACCTTCGCGCCTTGGGCCGCGCAGGCCAATGCGCTGGCCCGCCCGATGCCTTGACCGGCAGCCGTGATGAAAATAGTTTTGCCCTGGAGACGCCCATTGGTCATATTTGCGATACTTCTAAATTAATTCAAATATGAATAAATCATTCATTTATGAATTCTCATGATACGGGACTTTGTGTCTAAAGCGCATAGTGCTTTCCCTAGGTTTTGGTGCCTGGTTGGCTCCAGGTGCGAGGGTACGCGCGCGTCGCCCTTCGTCTGGGAAACGGTGACCTACACCGTAAGCTGGGCATGGCTTTGCAATCTCGGATTCATCGAAGGTGCACAATGGCGCCTTGTTTTTATCTGATGAACACCATGCGCAAACTGAGTCGTGTTTTGATAGGGCTGTGTTGCCTGTTAGGCACCCTGGCTTTCGCCCAATCGCCACCCAAGTGCAACTCCGGCCCGAAAGCAGGTTGGACGGCCTCCGACAAGCTCTCTAAGCTTCTCGAAACCAAAGGCTACAAATTTCGCCGTATCGGTGATATGGGCGGTTGCTATGTCGTGGTGGGCACCAACGAAAAAGGCGAGGAAGGGGAATTCTTTTTCCACCCGCTTACCCTGGGGATTGTGGGCAGTCGATTGCGTTAATCCGGTTCTGGCCTCCATACTTAGGCCCGTACTAAGGAGGCGCTGCAAAAAGCAACTTTTGTCATTAGGAGCGCGGCGAATAGCTCTATTTTCAAATCAAAGAGCGATGGTTCGCCGCATTGTTGCGCTCCTTACGATGATGCAAGTTTGCCCATCATGCTTAATCTGCACTCCGTCAATTTAGTCCGCCAAAAGGCATCCTCCTGTAGGCTTGCACCATGCATATTTTTTACAACCCCGACCATGCTGCCCACCAAGGCAAGCTGGAGATGTACCGCGGACGTATGGTGCCCTGCCATGAAGTGCCGCAGCGACAGGACCAAGTAGCTGCGGCATTGCAGGCGCGCGCGCTGGGGCCGCTGCAAAAGCCCAACCATTTTGATGACGCGCTGCTCCAGCGCATCCACAGCCCACGCTATCTGCAGTTTTTGCAAACCGCATGGCAACAATGGATTGCGCTGGATCCGGCCAATGTTGCGCTGGACGCCATCCCAAGCGTTTGGCCGACGCGGAGTTTTCGCACCGACATCGAGCCAGACAATTTTGCAGCCCGCATGGGCCTGTATTCCTTCGATGCCGGTACGCCTTTGACCGCAGGCACTTGGCAGGCCGCCCGCAGCGGAGCCGATTGCGCGCTCAGCGCGGCTGCCCACATAGCGCAAGGCGCGCGCGCTGCGTTTGCGCTCACCCGCCCGCCGGGCCACCATGCGGGCGCTGATTTCTTTGGCGGCTACTGTTTCTTAAACAATGCGGCACTGGCAGCGCAGTATTTGCGTGACAGCGGTTTAGAACGCGTGGCGGTGCTGGATGTGGACTACCACCATGGCAACGGAACCCAAGCTATTTTTTACGAGCGCTCTGATGTGTTTTTCGCCAGCATCCACGGCGATCCGCGCACCGAATATCCGTTTTTTTTAGGCCATGCCGACGAGCAAGGGCAGGCGGCGGGGCGGGGGTTTAACCTCAATGTGCCCTTGCCGCGCGGCAGCGACTATGCGCGCTGGTCTGAGGCGCTGGATTTCGCCTTAAAGGCTATCGCCACCTACGGCGCGCAGGCATTGGTTGTCTCGCTGGGCGTGGATACCTTTGCGTGCGACCCGATCTCCGGATTTGCGCTGCAAAGTGAAGACTATCTGCGCATGGGCGAGCGCATCGCCCATGCGGGCTTACCCGCAGTGCTGGTGTTTGAAGGCGGCTATGCGGTGGAGGCGGTGGGCCTCAACGTGGCTAATGTGTTGCAGGCTTTCGCGTGATGCGCACTCATTGTTCGCCCTCCACAAGCCAAGCCTATGGTTGGCAAATGGGGCGCATGCCCGATTAAGTGCTTTGCTTTTGCGCTAATACCCGCGCGCTGCGGGCGAACGCAAATACACCGCCACCGGCTACGACCATCAGCATGACCGACAGGCCCACACTGGCCGACCAGTCCAGCATCAGCCCGGCGGCCGAGGAGGCGACCAGTGCGCCCAGGGTGTAGGTCAACACCAGGACGGCCGTGCTGTTAACCAGGGTGATGCCGGTTTCACGGCTACCGATGTCGAACATGGTGAGCGTGTACAGCGTGCCACCGGCTGAGCCCCAAAGCAGTGCCACCGCCCAAACCACCGCGGTGACCTGTTCTACCGCCATTACCAAAGCACCTGATAGGAGCAAAAGCACTGCCAGCAGAACCATCAGGCGGCGCCGTCCCAATTCGGGCGAGGCAAAGCGGTCGGCCACCATGCCCGC
The DNA here is from genome assembly GCA_945898105.1 of Comamonas sp. lk. GTDB lineage: Bacteria > Pseudomonadota > Gammaproteobacteria > Burkholderiales > Burkholderiaceae_C > Allorhodoferax. Next base: position 11,246 of record CAMDHL010000030.1, read on the forward strand.
GGGAATAGCGCACAGCATGCCGCCCAGACCGCTTAAGGAAAGCAGCAGTGCCGCTTCACCCGCAGGCAGGCCCAGGCTGAGACCATAAATCGGCAGCACCGAGCTCAAACCCATTTCAAAAAAACCGCCAACAAAACCGGCCAGCATCACCACCGGGTTGGCGCGCACCGCATGCCACAGGCCCACCAGGCCGACGCGGGCGGTGTCGCTGTCATGGTCTTGCGGCAGGCGCGGTATGAAAGCCGTCCAGGCTAGTCCGACGACCATGAAGCCTATGACGATACGCAGCGCCGCCGGGTCATCCGCGCCCAACCATGCCAGTAACGCGGGCCCGACCACCATGGTCATACCAATCAGGGTGGCATACGCGCCTATCAATAGGCCCCGGTGTTGCGGCGGAGAAAACTCGGAGATGAAGGCCTCGGCCAAGACCCAGCGCATGCCGCCGGCCATGGCACCGAGCAAGAGCAGCACAAACCACGTAGCCAGTTGGTCGGTCAGCAAAAAGCCGCAGGCGGTAAGCAGTGGCGTGATAGACGCCAACCACAGCGCATTGCGCCGCCCCAGCTTGCGGGTTATGGCCGATGCAAAAGGCGTTACGACAAAAATGCCTAGCCATTCGGTCGCCGCAAACAAACCCGCCACAGTGTTGCTGACCTCGGCGCGCTTGAGTAAAAAAAGCAGCAGCGGCAGCAGCATAAAAACCCCGCACAGCTGAAACAGTGTGGAGCCGAAAACGGCCACCAGGCCGCGATGTGCCACCAAAGGCCTCGCTCTCAACCGGCGCTGCCTAGGCTCAGGCCGGCATGCTCGCGTAGCGGGTGGAAATGGATTTTTGGAAAGCGCTCTTGCGCCAGGCGTACGTCATAAGGGCTGGTGCATAAAAAGGCCAGCGTATCGGCCGCATCCTTGGCCATGCGCTGCGGGTAGGCGTTCACAAACTCGCGCAACTCAGCCGGGGTGTCGGCGCTAATCCAGCGCGCGCCGGTGTACTGGCTGCCTTCTAAACGGATGTCGGCGTCGTACTCGCCCTTGAGGCGGTGTTGCACCACTTCAAATTGCAATTGCCCGACCGCGCCGAGCAACATATTGCCGCCCATCTCAGGCTTGAAAACCTGGATGGCACCTTCTTCGCCTAGCTGCGCCAGGCCTTGTTGCAATTGCTTGGTGCGCAGGGGGTTTTTTAGCACCACGGTCATGAACATCTCGGGCGCAAAGAACGGCAGCCCGGTATATTGCAGGTTGATACTGCCGTCGGTAATGGTGTCGCCCAGTTGCACGCCGCCGTGGGTGGTAAAGCCCACGATGTCGCCGGCATAGGCCTCTTCGACGGCCTCGCGACGTTGACTCATGAAGGTGACCACGCTGGTGGGGCGCAACTCTTTGGCCGTGCGCATCACCTTGAGCTTCATGCCCGGCGTGTACTTGCCCGAAGCCATGCGCACAAAAGCGATGCGGTCGCGGTGGTTGGCGTCCATATTGGCCTGCACCTTGAACACCACGCCACTAAAGGCCTTGTCCTCAGGCTGCACTTCCTGCACCACCGGCTGGCGATTGACTTGCACGGTGCTGGTGCGGCTTTGCGGCGAGGGCGCCAAATCTACCAGCGCGTCCAGCACTTCCATCACGCCAAAGTTGTTGACGCCAGAGCCAAAAAAAACCGGCGTTTGCTTGCCCGCCAAAAAGGCAGCATGGTCCCAGGTGGGGGATGCGCCAGTGGCCAGTTCCATGCTTTCGACGGCGCTGGTCCATTCGCTGCCAAAGCGATGCTGCAAGGCCTCGGGCCGCGACAAGGGTATGGCATCAAAGTCCTGCGGCAGGCGTTCGCTTCCGCTTTCAAACACCGTCATGGTGTCGGTGCGTAAATTAATGATGCCGCCGAATAATTTGCCTTGGCCCACTGGCCAAGTCATCGGCACGCAGGGCATACCCAGTTCGCGCTCAATCTCGTCCAAAATGTCTAAAGGTTCGCGCACCTCGCGGTCCATTTTGTTGACGAAGGTGATGATGGGCGTATCGCGTTGGCGGCAGACCTCGATCAAGCGCCGGGTTTGCGCCTCCACACCATTGGCAGCATCAATCACCATCAGCGCGGCATCCACGGCGGTGAGCACGCGGTAGGTGTCTTCCGAAAAATCTTTGTGCCCTGGCGTGTCTAAAAGATTAATCACATGGTCGCGGTACACCATTTGCATGACTGACGAAGCCACCGAGATACCGCGCTGCTTTTCGATCTCCATCCAGTCCGATGTCGCATGGCGCGAAGCCTTGCGCGCCTTGACCGAACCGGCAATCTGAATTGCGCCGGAAAACAGCAAGAGCTTTTCGGTCAGTGTGGTTTTACCTGCGTCCGGGTGGGAAATGATCGCAAAGGTGCGACGGCGGCGGGTTTCGGAGGCGAAGGACAAAGCGGGGG
>CAMDHL010000031.1 GCA_945898105.1 Comamonas sp. lk
CCGATGTCAGCGTAACCATGGCGGTAATACGAAAGCCCATGCCGGGGGACAACACCAGACCCGCGGAGGCCTCTAACGCCAACGCGATCCCCATCGATTGGAATAACGCTAAGCCCAGGGTGCCGTAGCGGGTGTACTGGGTAATCTTGCGGCGTCCGGCTTCGCCTTCTTTTTTCAGTTGCTCAAACGCAGGGACGACATAGCCCATCAATTGCATGATGATGGAGGCCGAGATATAGGGCATGATGCCCAAGGCAAATACGGTAAATCGCGACAAAGCACCACCGGAGAACATATTGAAAAGGCTCAATATGCCACCTTGCTGCCCATTGAACAGTTGCTGCAACTGGTTCGGATCAATACCCGGCACAGGAATGTGCGCACCCACCCGGTACACGACCAGGGCGAGCAGCAGAAACACCAAGCGGCGACTCAAGTCGCCGTACTTGCCGTTCTTGGCTGTTTGCGCGGAGGTTGTTGCCACAGGCTTATCTCAAATCGCTTAAGCGATGCTGCCACCAGCCGCTTCGATAGCCGCTTTGGCACCGGCGCTTGCGCCAATACCGGTCAACTTCACAGCTTTGCTCAATGCGCCGGTATGAATCACTTTCACCACCTTTGCAATTGGTGCGACCACACCGGCTTGTTTAAGCGTGAGCATGTCCACTTCCGGCAGTCCGAGGACTTCCAAGGTTGTCAAAGTGATTTCAGCGTTGTACTTCAGCAAATGCGACTTGAAGCCACGCTTGGGCAACCGGCGATGCATAGGCATCTGTCCGCCTTCAAAACCTACTTTATGGTAGCCACCAGCGCGCGATTTCTGACCTTTGTGACCGCGACCAGCGGTCTTACCCAGACCAGAGCCAATACCACGACCAACACGACGCTTGGCGTGCTTGGCGCCCGATGCAGGCTTGATGCCATTAAGTTCCATCATCCGCCCCTTACAGCACTTTGACCAGATAGCTGATCTTGTTGATCATTCCGCGAACGGCCGGCGTGTCTTCCAACTCGCTGGTGCTCCCCATTTTGCGCAGACCCAAGCCACGCACAGTGGCACGATGAGATTCTTTGCAACCAATCGGGCTACGCACCAATTGGATTTTTACGGTTTGAGGTGTAGTCATGACAAGTCTCCGATCAGGCGAAGATCTCTTCGATGGATTTGCCGCGCTTAGCAGCAACTTGCGAAGGCGTGGTGGAAATCGACAATGCGTCCAAAGTGGCGCGCACCATGTTGTAAGGGTTGGTAGAGCCATGGCTCTTGGCAACGATGTCGGTGATGCCAACGACTTCGAAGACGGCGCGCATTGGGCCGCCCGCGATGATGCCGGTTCCCTTGGGAGCTGGCGCCATCATGACATTGGCGGCGCCGTGGTGGCCCATCACCTGATGATGAATCGTGCCATTTTTGAGACTGACTTTGATCATGTTGCGACGGGCTTCTTCCATCGCTTTTTGGACCGCAGCAGGTACTTCTTTGGACTTGCCTTTGCCCATGCCGATACGGCCATCGCCGTCGCCGACGACTGTCAAGGCGGCAAAGCCCAGAATACGACCGCCCTTGACCACCTTGGTTACACGGTTGATCGCGATCATTTTTTCCCGCAGACCATCCTCAGGTCCTTCGACCTTGCCCTGCATTTTTGCTTGTACTTTAGCCATGGTTCGTTCCGATCTGCTTAAAACTGCAAGCCTGCTTCGCGCGCCGCGTCAGCCAAGGCCTTAACCCGGCCGTGATAGGCAAAGCCCGCACGGTCAAAGGCAACTTTCTCGATGCCAGCAGCCTTGGCTTTTTCAGCCACCAGCTTGCCAACCATTTGGGCTGCGGCCACATTACCACCCTTGCCCGAACCACCCAGGGCGCTGCGTACATCGGCCTGCAGGCTCGAAGCGGTCGCAACAATACGGTCGCCGGCTCCAGCAATCACGGTGGCGTAGATATGCAAATTGGTACGGTTGACCGTCAACCGCGCAACGCCTTGGGTTGCGATACGGATACGTGTCTGACGCGCTCTGCGAAGACGTTGCTGTTTTTTCGTCAACATAGTGCAGTTCCTTATTTCTTCTTGGTTTCTTTGATGGTGATCTTCTCATCCGAATAACGGATGCCCTTACCTTTGTATGGCTCAGGAGGACGCACACCACGAATTTCTGCTGCGATCTGACCAACGCGCTGACGATCCGCACCCTTAATGGAGATTTCGGTCGGAGTCGCCGTTGCTACTGTGATGCCAGCAGGCATCTCGATATTGACGGGGTGTGAAAAACCGATCGCCAGGTTGAGTTTGTTACCCGTAGCCTGGGCTTTGAAACCCACGCCGACCAGGCTGAGCTTCTTCTCAAAGCCCTGAGTCACACCGGTGACCATATTGCTGACCAACTGACGCATGGTGCCAGACATGGCATCGGCGGCACGCGAATCATTGGCCGGCAAAAATACTAGAGAGCCGGACTCATTGGAAATTTTGACCAGCGCGTTTTGCGCAAGATGCAAAGTGCCACCAGCTGCCTTAACGCTGATCTGGTCTTCCTTGATCTGCACATCAACGCCGGCGGGAATGCTTACGGGTCGTTTACCTACTCGGGACATGTTTTGTTCTCCAGATTGCAGCTTAGGCCACGTAGCAAAGCACTTCGCCGCCCACGCCACTGGCGCGCGCTTTGCGATCTGTCATCACGCCCTGGGGGGTAGTAACAATCGCTACGCCCAAGCCGTTTTGGACTTGAGGAATGGCGTCGCTGCCGCGGTACACGCGCAAGCCGGGACGGCTGACGCGCTCGATACGCTCGATAACCGGGCGTCCTGCGTAATACTTCAGGGCAATCTCAAGCTCTGACTTGCCAGCCGCAGTCGTCACCTTGAAGCCGTCGATATAGCCTTCATCCTTGAGCACTTGCGCAATAGCAATCTTCACTTTGGAGGATGGCACCAGCACGGTGGGCTTGGCGACCATTTGCGCGTTACGAATACGCGTCAACAGGTCGGCGATGGGATCACTCATACTCATATCGGGTTCTCCTGCCGCTTACCAGCTCGCCTTGACGATACCGGGGATTTCACCGGCAAACGCCATTTCGCGAATTTTTGCTCTGGCCAGCCCAAATTGCTGGAACGTGCCACGGGGACGACCCGTGATCGCGCAGCGGTTGCGCTGGCGTGTGGGGTTGGCGTTGCGCGGAAGCTTTTGCAAGTCAAGGCGCGCCGCGGCACGCTCTTCATCGCTGCGCTTGGCATCGCCAGCAACTGCCTTGAGTGCAGCATGCTTTTTCGCGTATTTGGCGACCAGTTTGTCGCGCTTGAGCTCACGCTCGATTAAAGCCATTTTTGCCACTGGTCACCTCAATTCTTGAACGGGAAACGGAAACCAGACAACAGCGCCTTGCACTCTTCGTCTGATTTCGCGGTCGTGGTGATACTGATATTGAGTCCGCGCAAAGCGTCAACCTTGTCGTATTCAATCTCAGGGAAAATTATTTGCTCTTTCACGCCGATGTTGTAGTTTCCACGGCCATCAAAAGCACGTCCGGAAATACCACGGAAGTCGCGTACTCGGGGCAGCGCCACGGTCACAAAGCGGTCTAGGAATTCATACATCTGCACGCCACGCAAGGTGACCATACAGCCAATAGCCTGACCTTCGCGGATTTTGAAACCAGCGATCGCTTTCTTGGACTTGGTAACTACTGGCTTTTGCCCGGCAATCTTGGTCAGGTCCGCTACTGCGCTGTCCATTACTTTCTTATCAGCCACCGCTTCGCTCACACCCATATTGAGTGTGATTTTGGTGATGCGAGGAACTTGCATAGGTGACTTGAAGCCGAACTTGGCAATCAAATCGGGTGCGATTTTTTCGCGGTAGTGCTGTTGTAAACGTGCCATGTTTATGCCGCCTTGATTTCTTCACCGCTGGACTTGAACACGCGTACGCGTTTGCCATCGGCCTGTAACTTGATGCCAACCCGGTCCGCTTTGCCCGATGCCGCATTGAAGATAGCGATATTGGACTGGTGGATAGGCATCGTTTTATCTACGATGCCACCGGTAGTTCCCTTGAGTGGGTTGGGCTTGGTGTGCTTTTTAACCTGGTTGACACCTTCAACGACCACATGCGAGTCGTCGCTGCGAAGTGTTACTACGCCGCGCTTGCCTTTGTCTCGTCCTGCGATGACGATCACTTGATCGCCCTTGCGAATCTTGTTCATAACCTGTCCTTACAAAACTTCGGGAGCCAGGGACACGATCTTCATGAACTTCTCGGTACGCAATTCACGCGTGACCGGTCCGAAGATGCGGGTGCCGATAGGCTCAAGCTTGGCGTTAAGCAACACTGCCGCATTGCCATCAAACTTCACCAGTGAGCCATCAGAGCGGCGGATGCCCTTGGCGGTGCGCACAACTACGGCGCTGTAAACCTCGCCTTTTTTGACGCGGGAGCGCGGTGCGGCTTCTTTAATGCTCACCTTGATGATGTCCCCTACACTGGCGTAGCGACGGCGTGAGCCACCCAGCACCTTAATACAGAGGACCGATTTCGCGCCGGTGTTATCGGCGACTTCCAGTCGAGATTCAGTTTGGATCATGTCAGTTTTTCCCAACTTGCACCGGAAACGCAACCCGAAATACCGGGAAAACGCGTACCAATCAGTCTTGGGCCCGCTGTCCTCAACCCGAACCGTTCGGGTTGACTCCATGTGGGCAGAATCTTCAGCTTTTACAAGCGAAGCCCACGATTATGCACTATTTTTTGCTACCCAACCCGATTTTCTTTGGTCCTTTTTTGCGGGACCAGTGAAAACTGGGTGCAAATTTCCAGAAAACCAGCCGCATCGCCGTCCTGCCCCAGTTCCTGGGTAATCAAGGCGGCCACTTTGCTGGCCGCTGCAGCAGCTTGCTGCGCATCCAGAAATAGCAGGCGAGAGCGCCGCGCAAGCACGTCTTCCACCGTGAGCGCATATTCATAGCGCAAGGCAAAGCGGACCATGGCCTCTGACAGGCCCGGACTAATCCACTGGTCCGCCCCGGGCAGCGACTGCACCAAGGCCTGTTCGGCGCCATAGGAATGCAGGCCGGGCGCCAAGCTCAGCGAGGCGACTGAAGTTTGGGCCGGCGGTGCACCCACCATGCGGGCCTTGTGGGTGCCGCATTCGGGCAACGGTGCCAGCAACTTGGCGTCCTGGCAGGCAGCCAGCACGTCTTCCGCCATGACGCGGTACGTCGTCCACTTACCGCCCGTCACCGTGACCAGCCCGGTTCGGCTGATTGCGACAGTGTGTTCACGGCTTAGGGTCTTGGTATCTTGTTCATCCTGATGCTTAACCAAAGGGCGCAGGCCCACCCAGATACTTCGCACATCGCTGCGGGTGGGGGCTTGGCGCAGGTAGTGGCCAGCTTCGCCCAGAATGAAATCAACCTCCTCCTTGAAGGCCTGGGGCTCGCGGGACAAGTCCTGGCGCGGGGTATCTGTGGTGCCCAAAATGACTTTACCCAGCCAAGGCACAGCGAAAAGAACCCGTCCGTCCGAAGTTTTGGGCACCATCAGGGCGGTGTCACCTTGTAGAAAACTGCGGTCCACCACCAGATGTACCCCTTGGCTGGGTGCCACGAGTGGCTTAAAGGCGGCTGCGGTTTCCTTTTGCGCGTCTTTTTCGCGCAGCGCGTCCACCCACACACCGGTTGCATTAATCACGCACTTGCTTCGGACCCGGTAGGACACGCCACTTCGTGTGTCGGTGCAAGACAGGCCGGCGATGCGACCGCCCTCATATAACAAGGCCTCAGCCCGGCAGTAGTTGACTAGCAAGGCGCCATATTGTGCGGCGGTGCGGGCGATGGCGATGGCCAGACGTGCATCGTTGAACTGCCCATCCCAGTAAAGCACACCCCCGCGCAAGCCTTGCGTGCGCGCCGTTGGAATCCGCGACAAGGTCGCCTGGCTGCCCAAAAGCTCTGTACGACCCAGACCCGCTTCACCAGCTAATTGGTCATACAACTTGAGGCCCACGCCGTAAAAAGGCTTTTCCCACCAACGGTATGCGGGTACGACAAAGGCCAAGGGCTGCGCGATGTGGGGCGCGCTTTGCAGAAGCGTTCGCCGCTCGTGCAAGGCTTCGCGCACCAGAGACACATTTCCCTGCCCCAGATAACGCACACCGCCGTGCACCAGCTTGGTGGAGCGCGACGAAGTACCCTTGGCAAAATCATGCGACTCGACCAGTATGACCTTCAGCCCGCGCATCGCCGCATCCAGCGCAATGCCCAAACCGGTGGAACCACCTCCTACCACAGCGACGTCATACACCGCATCCTCGCCGAGTCGGGCAAGAATCTCGGCGCGTGGCGCGGGCGATGCAGTTTGCTGGTTGGCCATATATCAAAACATAGAGACGTGCCACCCCCTACCGGCTAAGGGCACATCCTTGAAATTCGGGAGCGTGGCCGCCCGGCGTTATGCCGAACGGCCACTAAAAACACGGGCCTTAGGCCCGCAGCAGCTTAGCGAACCTTGCCGGCTTTCCACGCATTGAGCAGCGTGTCATAGGCGATGGTTTGTCCTTTTGGCTTCTCATTAGCCAGCTTCTTCCATGGTGCGCCCTTGTCGCTCAGCCATTTGGAAGTATCGCTCTTGGGGTTGAGCTTAGGCGCGCACTTGGCCATACCCGCGCGCTCCAGACGGCTCATGACCTGGTCCATTTCCTCCGCGAGGTTGTCCATGGCTGCCTGCGGGGTCTTCTCACCCGTCACTGCCACCGCCACGTTTTTCCACCAGAGCTGGGCCAACTTGGGATAGTCAGGCACATTGGTACCGGTAGGCGTCCAGGCTACGCGGGCCGGGCTGCGGTAGAACTCCACCAAACCACCCAGCTTGGGAGCCATATCGGTCATGGTTTTGGACTGGATGTCGCTCTCGCGGATTGGGGTGAGGCCCACCACGGTTTTCTTCAGGGACGTGGTTTTCGCGGTAACGAACTGGGCGTACAGCCAAGCTGCTGCGACTTTATCCGGATCGTGGTCTTTGAAGAAGGTCCATGAGCCTACGTCCTGGTAGCCGTTTTGCATACCTTGCTTCCAGTACGGGCCGTTAGGGCCGGGGGCCATGCGCCATTTCGGAGTTCCGTCGGCATTGACAACTGGCAGGCCAGGTTTGATCATGTCAGCAGTAAAGGCGGTGTACCAGAAGATCTGCTGCGCAATTTGACCCTGGGCAGGGACTGGGCCGGCTTCACCGAAGGTCATGCCAATGGCTTCCTTGGGTGAATATTTTTTCATCCAATCGATGTACTTGGTCAAAGCGTAGACCGCCGCAGGCGAGTTCGTCGCACCACCGCGGGAGACCGAAGCGCCCACCGGCGTGCACTTGTCATCGGCTACGCGGATACCCCACTCATCAATCGGCAAACCGTTAGGAATGCCAACGTCAGCAGTGCCGGCCATGGACAGCCATGCGTCCGTGAAACGCCAGCCCAGCGAAGGATCCTTTTTGCCGTAGTCCATGTGACCATAAATTGGCTTACCGTCGATGTTCTTTACATCATTGGTAAAGAAGGCGGCGATGTCTTCATAAGCGCTCCAGTTGAGCGGCACGCCCAAGTCATAGCCGTACTTGGCTTTGAACTTATCCTTCAAGTCCTTACGGTCGAATAAATCGGCGCGGAACCAGTACAGGTTGGCGAATTGCTGCGTCGGCAATTGGTAAAGCTTGCCGTCCGGTGCGGTAGTGAAGCTGGTGCCAATAAAGTCTTTGATGTCCAGGCCCGGGTTGGTGTAGTCCTTGCCTGCACCGGTCATGTAATCGGTAAGGTTCAGAATCTTGCCATAACGGTAGTGGGTACCGATTAGGTCGGAATCGCTAATCCAGCCATCATAAATTGACTTGCCCGATTGCATCGAGGTCTGCAGTTTTTCAACCACATCGCCCTCTTGAATCAGATCATGCTTGACCTTGATACCGGTGATTTCCTCAAAGGCTTTGGCCAGTGTCTTGGACTCATACTCGTGCGTCGTGATGGTCTCCGAAACCACCGAGACCTCCTTCACACCCTTGGCTTGCAGCTTTTTGGCCGCCTCGATAAACCACTTCATTTCATCCAACTGCTTTTCCTTGCTCAGCGTGGATGGTTGGAATTCGCTGTCGATCCATTTTTTGGCTGCTGCTTCGTCTGCCCACGCGCTGTTAGCCAGCAGGCAGGCGACTGCGACAGACACCATTGAATACCGTAACTTCATGCTATGTCTCCTCGATTGATGAACACCCCCTAATTTCAAAGGCAGCTTCGGCTCCAGGGGAAAAGGGAACCGATCCTTCACACTCTCTAATTAACCTTTACGCATCACCCAGGCCAGTACGGCCATGGACAGAACAAAACTAAACCAGACTGATGGATCTTCGGGAAGCTCGAGCAACTTGGCCAGTTGCCCACTCAAACCCAAAAACGCCAGATTCACATAAGCGGCGCAGAGCAGCCCGATAAACAGGCGGTCGCCCCGGGTCGTTTCCATGGGCAAAAAGCCTTTGCGCATGACCGTCGGCGACTTGATCTCCCACACCGTCATACCCACCAACATCAGCCCGATGCAAATGAAAAATACCGCCACCGGTGTCGTCCAGGCCATCCACTCAAACATTACGCATCTCCTGTTGCATGACGCCTTAGACCCGCCCCATGGCGAAGCCCTTGGCAATGTAGTTGCGTACAAACCAGATGACGATGGCGCCGGGCACAATCGTCAGCACTCCCGCGGCGGCCAAAGTGGCCCAATCCATACCGGCTGCAGACACGGTGCGCGTCATGGTGGCCACAATCGGCTTGGCGTTGACGCTCGTGAGCGTGCGTGCCAGCAGCAACTCCACCCAGCTAAACATGAAACAAAAGAAGGCTGCAACGCCCACACCGGCTTTAATTAGCGGCAGAAAAATACGCACAAAAAACCGGGGGAAGGAATAACCGTCGATATACGCGGTTTCGTCGATCTCGCGTGGAATGCCACTCATAAAGCCCTCCAAAATCCAGACCGCCAAAGGCACGTTAAACAAGAGGTGCGCCATGGCCACCGCCAGGTGCGTATCCATCAGACCCACGGTGGTGTAGAGCTGAAAAAAGGGCAGCAAAAAGACCGCGGGCGGCGTCATGCGATTGGTCAGTAACCAGAAGAACACATGCTTGTCACCCAGGAAGCTGTAACGCGAAAACGCATACGCCGCCGGCAAGGCCACCGTGATCGACACCACGGTATTTATCGCCACATAAATCAGGCTGTTGATATACCCCGAATACCAGGACACATCGGTCAGGATGAGGTGGTAGTTTTCCCAGGTGAAGTGCTGGGGAAACAAGGCAAAGTTGGCCAAAATTTCGGTGTTGGTCTTGAAGGACATATTGACCATCCAATACACCGGCAACAAGGCAAACGCCATATAGGCGATCAGAAAGATCGAGCGCTTATGAAACCGCTTTTCATGCATGGCCGGCCTCCTTAGCTTGGGTTCCGACACGCTGCATCCAGTTGAACAGCACAAAGCACATCAGCAGAATAATCAGAAAGTAAATTAGCGAGAAGGCGGCTGCAGGCCCCAAGTCAAACTGGCCAACGGCTTTTTGCGTCAGGAACTGGGACAAGAACGTAGTGGCATTACCCGGGCCGCCGCCGGTGAGTACAAAAGGCTCGGTGTAAATCATGAAGCTATCCATAAAACGCAGCAGTACGGCGATCATCAACACGCCTCGCATCTTGGGCAGTTGCACATACCAAAACACCGCCAGTTTGCTTGCGCCATCAATGCTGGCGGCCTGGTAGTAGGCATCCGGGATTGAGCGCAAACCGGCGTAGCCCAAAAGCGCAACCAGCGGCGTCCAATGCCATACATCCATCAGCAAGACGGTAAGCCACGCATGCATGGCGTTGCCGGTGTAGCTGTACTCGATACCTAAACCCTGCAAGGCCGCGCCCATGAGGCCAATGTCTGAACGCCCGAAGATCTGCCAGATAGTGCCCACCACATTCCACGGAATAAGCAGCGACAGGGACACCACCACCAGTACCACAGAGGACTTCCAACCTTGTGCGGGCATTGACAAAGCCAGTGCGATGCCCAGCGGGATTTCAATTAGCAGCACTGCCAATGAAAAGGTGATTTGCCGAAGCAAAGCTCCGTGCAGCTCTTCGTCGCGCATGATGGCGACAAACCATTCAGTACCCACAAAGATGCGGCGCTCAGGCGAAATAATGTCCTGAACCGAATAGTTCACCACCGTCATCAACGGCAGGATGGCTGAAAAGGCCACACACACCAGCACCGGCAATATGAGGAACCAGGCCTTCTGGTTGACCGGTTTGTTGCTCGCGCTCATGCGACGATCTCCTCGTTGCGGTAAAAACAGCTTTTGTCATTTAGCACCTGACACCAGACCGTACTACCGGCCGCAAAAGGTTCGGCCATCATCGCTAAGCGCGCCTTAAACACCTGCCCTTGCAGGCTGGCCGTGACGATGAAGTGGGTACCCACATCCTGCACCTGCACCACTTGCATGGCGATGGCGCCTTCGAAACTGTTGCCCGCGCAGCGCACATATTCAGGGCGGATGCCCAGTTTTAAATCCCCGTGGGGCAAATCACTGTGCGCAGCGGCAAGAGGCAAGACCGTACCGCACACTTGCAATCCTTGCGGCCCCATCTGCGCAGGCAGAAAATTCATGCCTGGAGAGCCGATGAAATGGCCGACAAAGGTATGCGAAGGCCGCTCAAACAACTGCGCCGCCGTACCCATTTGCACCGCGCGTCCCCGCGTCATCACCACCACTTGCTGCGCAAAGGTCAGTGCCTCCACTTGGTCATGCGTCACATACACCAAGGTGAGCTTCAACTCGCGGTGTATCTGCTTAAGCTTACGCCGCAACTGCCACTTCAGGTGCGGGTCAATCACCGTCAAAGGTTCGTCAAACAACACCGCTGATACGTCCGAGCGCACCAAGCCACGGCCGAGCGAAATTTTTTGCTTCGCATCGGCTGCCAGCCCCGATGCACGCTGGTTCAGTTGACCGCTCAAGTCAAGCATTTCGGCAATTTCCCCTACGCGTTTGCGTATTTGCTCAGCTGGCATCTTTCGGTTGCGCAGCGGAAAGCCCAGGTTTTCTGCCACCGTCATGGTGTCGTAAATCACCGGGAACTGAAACACTTGCGCGATGTTGCGCTGCTGCGGCGTGGAGCGCGTCATATCCTGACCATCGAAATGCACCGTGCCTTGCGATGGCTGCAGCAAGCCGGACATGAGGTTGAGCATGGTCGTCTTGCCACAGCCAGAGGGGCCGAGCAAGGCGTAAGCCCCACCATTTTCAAACGACATTTTCAAAGGCAGCAAGGCGTAGTCGCTGTCCTGCTGTGGGTTGGGACGGTAGGCATGGGCCAGGTCCAGATCAATGCGGGCCATGTCAGTGCACCCCTTCGCGCGTAGGCGCCAGTGCCAGCATGCCGGCGCTGTCAAACACATAAACATCCTGTGGCCGGAAGTACACCGGCATAGCGTCCCCCAGATCAAAGTAGTGCACACCGGCCAGTTGGGCCACCATGGCTCCCAGCGCGGTATCCAAATGCACAAAAGTATCCGAGCCGGAAATCTCCGCCAGCGCCACAGTGGCATTCACTGCCACGTCATCCGCCCGCGCCTGCACACGCAGCGCGCTGGCACGCAGCCCCGCCGTGACTGCACCGGCCGCCAATGTGCTACCCAAAGCAACGCTGCTGGCATCGGCCAAGACCAGCGCCTGGTCTTGCACACGCGCCGGGAATAAATTCATCGGCGGGTCACTAAAAGCTGTGGCCACGCGGATCGAGTGGGGCCGCTGAAAAACTTCGGCGGTCGGCCCATATTGCAGCAATTCGCCCGCATCCATGACTGCCGTATACCCCCCGAGCAGCAAAGCCTCACCTGGCTCGGTAGTGGCGTAGACCACAGTGGAATTGCCCGCAGCGAACAATGCGCTGAGTTCGTCGCGTAACTCTTCGCGTAATTTGTAGTCCAGGTTGACCAGCGGCTCGTCTAGCAACATCAATGGTGCGCCTTTGGCGAGCGCCCTTGCCAAGGCCACACGCTGTTGCTGGCCACCAGACAACTCAGAAGGGTATCGGTCCAAAAACATGTCAATGTGCAGCTTTTCGGCGAGGGCCATCACACGCTCGCGCACACCGGATTCGCGCCGCAAATTCAGCGGCGATGCAATGTTGTCAAACACCGTCATGGAGGGGTAGTTGATGAATTGTTGGTAGACCATGGACACATTGCGCTGGCGCACTGGCACACCGACCACATCCACTCCGTCCACCATTACGCGCCCGCTGCTGGGTACATCCAAGCCGGCCATGATGCGCATAAGGCTGGTTTTGCCGGCTTGTGTGGCGCCCAGCAAAACGGTGACCGCATCGGGGCGCAGGTTCATATTCAGCGCATACAGCCAATGCTGCGCGCCCACTTTTTTGCTCACGGCTTGAAGACTCAACTCCATCAGACACCCTTGATCGCTCGCACCAATTTAGCGCTGCGTTAATTCGAATATGAGAATTATTGTTCGAAATTATTCGTTTTAACTAGGTGTTTACCCTAAAACTATTCCTTTCGGTTCGATTTAAAGTGTGTGTGCTCTCTTTACCCAAGGCTCGGACAATCGGCGCATGAACCCCAACCCACGACAAATCAAGCTCTTAAGCGTAGTGCGGGCGCAAGGCTCGGTCACGGTGGAGCGCCTGGCCGATACGCTGGAAGTGACGCTGCAAACCGTGCGCCGAGATGTGCAGCGACTGGCCGACGAAGGCCTGCTGGCGCGCTTTCATGGCGGCGTGCGCGTGCCCGGTTCCACCGTGGAAAACCTGGCCTACCCGCAGCGCGAAATCTTGAATGCCCAGGGTAAAGCACGCATTGCCCGTGCAGTGGCCGATGCCGTGCCCAATGGCTGTTCGCTGCTGCTCAATATCGGCACCACCACCGAGGCGATAGCCCGGGCGCTGACCAAGCACGAAGGTTTGCGGGTGATTACCAACAACCTCAATGTGGCCGCCATCCTCAGCGCCAACTCGCAAAGCGAAGTGATAGTGGTGGGCGGCGTGGTGCGCGGGCGCGATCAAGGCATTGTGGGCGAAGCGGCGGTGGACTTTATCCGCCAGTTCAAGGTGGACATCGGCCTGATTGGCATCTCCGCCATCGAATCGGACGGCTCACTGCGCGACTTTGACTACCGCGAAGTAAAAGTGTCGCAAACCATTATTTCCCACGCCCGAGAAGTCTGGCTGGCGGCAGATGCCAGTAAGTTCAACCGCGCCGCGATGGTGGAAGTGGCGCAGCTCACCAGTATTGACCGCCTGTTCTCCGACGCCATTCCGCCTGAGCCTTTTGTGGATTTGATGGCCGAAGCACAGGTACGATTTACGTTGGCGGCTGATTAAGTCTGCCACCGGCCTGTTAGCAGCTTTCACGCCCCTTAGGACGTCCAACC
>CAMDHL010000032.1 GCA_945898105.1 Comamonas sp. lk
CACATGGCTTGGGTTGGTAGGTCGGCCTGGTTTGCCTGGATCAGCGCATAGATGTCTTGTCTATGGCGCTGTCCTTGTTGGCAAACCAGGCCGTAGCCTTTGCCAATATGTCGCGCTCCTGGGTGACTTGACGCAACTGCCTTCGCAACCGGGCCAACTCTTGGCGCTCAGCCGTTGTCAGCGGCGCATCAGGCCTGGAACCACCCATCTCATCGGCTTTGGCTTGACGAACCCACGCACTGATGCTGGTTTCGTGGCAACCAAACTCCTGGGCCAATTCGCTGGGCTTGCGTCCAACTCGGACCAACTCCACCATTTGCTGACGAAATTCGGGCGGATACGCCCCTTTTCTTTGTCTCATTTCTAACTCCTTTGGCAGAACAATAATCTGTCCGGGCTAAAGGGGCAACTCCAGAATTTTGTGTAAACGGTCTAATGGCGGGTAACCGTCGAACTTCCAGGAGTGGATATGACCGCAAATACAAAGAAAGCAGTACCCAAAGTGACCTCATTGATAGTTTGCTGGCTGATTACAAAAAACCAGAGGATTTGATTGGTGAGAACGGGCTTTTAAAGCAATTGACCAAGTTGCTTGTCGAGCGCGCCCTTGATGCCGAGGTGTCCGAGCACCTTTTGCCGCAGCCGTTAATGCCCCACAGGTAAATTGCGTTTTCACCAAAAAGGGGAAATGGTAATAGTCCATTAACGATACTTTCCAAATGGGTACGGACAACCTGTACTCGCTAAGACACACCTATGCTACGCAGGAACTGCTGACGATTGGGACGGACACATATACACTGGCGAGGCAGGGGTTTATATAGTGTGGCGGTGATTGAGCGGCACTACAGCAAATTAACCGCTACTATGGCGGCTGATAGGTTGGTTTTAGGGGAGGTTTATTACTTAGAATGAAATAATATTTATGAACAGATATTAATTATGTTTTAACTCTATGCGACTATTTTTATATTAGAACACTGAGTTGTTTGGTATATTATCATGAATAAATTTTTACGATTGAACCTTGGTTCTGGTGTTAATAAAATGGATGGCTATGTCAATGTCGATAAATTCGACTACGGCAAACCTGACATAATGATGGATTTGGAGCAAACTCCCTGGCAATTTCTAGACGATTCCGTCGAAGAAATCATGCTTAACCATACATTGGAACATCTAGGAAAGGATACCCAAACCTTTTTTGCGATTATCAAAGAAATGTATCGCGTTTGTAAGCATGACGCTTTAATCGAAATTAATGTTCCGCATCCTAGACACGATCACTTTATCAATGACCCGACCCATGTTCGAATAGTCACGCCTGCCCTGCTGGATTTGTTTAGCAAAAAAAATTGCTTGATGTGGCAAGAGATGGGTGTACCAAATTCGCCGCTTGCACTATATCTCGATGTAGACTTTCAAATAGAAAGTTCCATTGTAAATATTGAAAAAAAATACCTTGAAGAGTTAAATGCGGGAAAGCTAACTAAAGATGAGTTAATACAAATGATTGACACATTCAATAATATCGCGACATCGTATAAAATTATCATGCGACCTGTAAAGCAGAAGGCGGATTCAAGTGCGATTTCGGGCGATGATTAAACAGAAGCGCAGCAACTTAATCGCCACCTTGCCGACTTGTATATTGGCTTGAGTTTGAAGTGCCGTTTTAATTGAAAGTGCAGTGGCATTCCCCTCATTTCCCTTGCTAGACGTAAATGCCGTATAAACGAGAACTTGAGATTAACTTCCCACCATGATGCCCGGTCGCTGGTGCAGAATCCATTGCAATGTTTGTTAGTCAACCCATGAAAAAATTCGAACTCAGTCCATGGGGCGGTATTGCCGCCCTGTTTTTGTTGGCAGCAATGGGTAGTGCCCAGGCTGAAGACCCTAAAGCGATGAAGAAAAAGCCGTTTCGCATCATCGATTCTGTTTGCGATTTCGAGTCCAGGGAAATCGCTGCTGAGAAAGGGCAGCTAGTCTGCCAGTATGTCTGCCGTGACCCCGATCATTCCAAGATGTTTCAGGTGTACGCTAATTCTTCGTTTGGCAAATGCCCAACGCCGATCAAGACCAAGATCAAGCAGACGATTAAGGAAGAAAAGAAGGCCGCACCACCGCCGGCGCATTAGCCCAGGCGTCCCAGCAGGAGGTATTCCATCAGTGCTTTTTGGGCATGCATGCGGTTTTCGGCCTCATCCCACACTACGCTTTGCGGTCCATCGATCACTTCGGCTTCCACTTCCTCACCTCGGTGTGCCGGTAGGCAGTGCATAAACAAGGCATCAGGCGCGGCGGCGGCCATCATGGCGCGGTCCACGCACCAAGATGCAAATGCCGCGCGTCGTGCATCGTTTTCTGCCTCGTAGCCCATGCTGGTCCAGACATCGGTCGTCACCAGATGTGCGCCCTTACAGGCTTGTAGTGGGTCGCTGAAAACCCGGTAGCTATCGGCGGAGCGCAATCCGGCGATCGATTGGTTCACCTCGTAGCCGCTGGGTGTGCTGACATGCACGGTAAAGCCTAGCAAATCGGCTGCCTGCAGCCAGGTATTGGCCATGTTATTGCCATCACCCACCCAAGCTACGGTTTTTCCGGCAATGGAGCCACGGTGTTCTATATAGGTAAAGATGTCGGCCAGCACCTGGCAAGGGTGGAACTCATTGGTCAGCCCGTTAATCACCGGTACGCGCGAGTTGGCCGCAAAGCGCTCGATTTTGGTTTGTTCAAAGGTGCGAATCATCACTAAATCGGTCATTCGGCTGATGACTTTGGCGCTGTCTTCGATGGGTTCGGCGCGCCCCAGTTGGCTGTCGCCCGTGGTCAAATGCACTACGCTGCCGCCCAGCTGGTACATGCCCGCTTCAAAGCTCACACGCGTGCGGGTGGAGGCCTTCTCAAAAATCATAGCCAGCGTACGGTCCACCAGAGTATGGTGTTTTTCATAGGCCTTGAACTTTTTCTTTATCAGCGCCGCGCGCGCAAACAAATAGGCGTATTCGTCAGCGCTGAAGTCTTTGAATTGCAGGTAATGTTGCATGGTGCAGTGGGGAATAAATGGGTATGCCCGATTTGAAAGGCAGGGCTCTCAGGACGCCAAAAACTCGCTAATCATGGGGCACAAAATAGCGGCAATTTGGTCAGCCTCTTCGCAAGTCAGTATCAGTGAAGGCACCAATCGCACCACGCTGTCGGCAGTCACACTGATGAGTAGGCCTTTGTCAGCGGCTTGTTGCATCAGCGCGCCGCAGGGCTTAGACAAATCAATCCCCAGCATCAAGCCCTGCCCGCGAATTTCTTTGACTGTCCCCGCTGCCAACTCCTGCGCCAGGCCACGTGTCAGGGCCGCTTTGAGGTGCGCACCCACATGTTCTGCGTTGGCCAGCAAGTCATCGCGCTCCATGACGCGGATGGTTTCCAACCCGGCGCGCATGGCCAGTGGGTTACCGCCAAAGGTGCTGCCGTGGTTACCCACGCCTAGTACCTTGGCCGCGCGCGGACCGGCCACGATGGCGCCTATTGGGACGCCCGAACCCAGTCCCTTTGCCAGTGGCATCACGTCAGGCACTATGCCGGCCCATTGATGCGCAAACCACTTGCCGGTGCGCCCCATACCGCACTGCACTTCGTCAATCATCAGCAACCAGTCGCGCGCATCGCACAGCGCGCGCAGATCGCGCAAATACTCCATATGCATGGGCATCACACCGCCTTCGCCCTGAATGGCTTCGACGAAAACTGCTACCACTTCGGCGTTGCCTTGCGTAGCTGCTTTTAATGCCTCGATATTGTTGACCGGTACGCGGATAAATCCTTGCACCAAGGGGCCAAAGCCTGCCTGCACTTTGGGGTTGCCGGTGGCGCTCAGGGTCGCAATACTGCGGCCATGGAAGGCCTTTTCGTAGACCACGATCTGCGGGTTATCAATGCCCTTGTCATGCCCGAATTTGCGGGCCAATTTCAAGGCCGCTTCGTTGGCCTCTAGGCCGCTTGAGCAGAAGAAAACGTTTTCCATGCCCGACAGCGCCACCAATTTGGCTGCCAGCGCCTCTTGCAGCGGCACATGGTAGTAATTGGAGGTGTGAATCAGGCGGGTCACCTGGTCTTGTAGGGCGGCCACCAAGTCCGGGTGGTTATGTCCCAACGTGTTGACCGCAATCCCCCCTAGCGCGTCCAGATATTCGCGGCCTTGTGTATCCCAGACTTTGCAGCCCTGGCCGTGCGACAGGGCTAAGGGCAGACGACCATAGGTGGTCATCACATGCGGGGATGCGGCGGCGGCGGCGGGGGAGGCGGGGGCGGTCATGGGCTCACTCCGGGGAAAAAATGCAAAAGCGCGGTGCTACAAAGCAATCAGCCCAACGCAGGTTGGGCCGTTGAACGCGGATTTTAGGGTCTGCGTCTTTTGGCGTTGCAGGCCTGCAATTGTTCATATTGCGTAACTTGATGCACTTACGCAACAGGTAAACTCTCTTGAGCGGCGCAACACGCCCACGATCCGCAGTAATGCAAACCTGCCGCATGCCACCCTCGCAGCGGCCCATCCCGAGCACATGGCTACCACCCTCGCCAAAGAAATCTACATCCTGGGCCTGACGCGTCAGGGCAGGGCATTCCGCCCCAGCGACTGGGCCGAGCGGCTGGCCGGCGTGATGAGCCAGTTCCGACCCGGCGGGCCGCAGCCCGGGAGCCATTTAGGCTATTCGCCTTGGTGCATTCCCACCTCTATCGGCGACACCAAGTGCGTCATCATCCATCCCGATTTGCGAGAGCACGATGTCATGGCCTGGGACTTTTGCATCAACTTTGCCCGGGACAACGATCTGCAGACCAGCGAGGGCGCACCCCCCCAGCTGTCGAAATAGGCGCTTTAATGACCACAACCATCCATTCCTATGAACCGCGCTTGGGCCACGGCATGGCGCACGATCCGTTTAACTCCATCGTCGGCCCGCGCCCCATCGGTTGGATTTCCACTTCCAGCGTGAGCGGCGTTTTCAACCTAGCGCCCTACAGCTTCTTTAACGCTTTTAACTACGTGCCGCCCATCATCGGCTTTAGCAGCCTGGGCTACAAAGACACGGTACGCAACGCTATCGAAACCGGCGAATTCGTCTGGAACCTGGCCACCCAGGATTTGGCGGAAGCCATGAATCAGACCTGCGCCCATGTCGCGCCCGAAGTGGACGAATTCACCCTGGCCGGATTGAGCCCGTTGCCCTCCGACCTGGTTAATGCGCCGCGGGTGGCCCAAAGCCCAGTTAGTTTTGAATGCAAAGTGAGCCAATCCATGCCCTTGCGTTCGGCTCAGGGCGATGAGCTGAATACCTGGATGGTGTTTGGCGAAGTGGTCAAAGTGCATATTGACAGTGCCTACATTCGTGACGGCATTTACGACACTGCAGCAGCGCGCCCCATACTGCGTGGCGGTGGCCCGTCGGACTATTTCAGCATCGGGCCGGAGCAGTTATTCCGCATGGTACGGCCCCGCTGAGCAAGCAACAACAACGGCGCGCCTAAATTGCGCCCACAAAAAAGCCGTCTTGCGACGGCTTTTTGCTTTGCTGGTAGCGCACCTGATTCAAACGGCGGGCCCTGCGAGAGGGCCCGGGCGGTGCACCTGAAGAATCAGGCGGCGAGGGCCAAGGTTTTTACCTTGGTAGCCAAACGGCTCTTGTCGCGGGCGGCCTTGTTCTTGTGGAAGATGCCTTTGTCAGCGATGGTGTCCACCACGGCCTGCATCTTGCCAAACAACTCGGCTGCTTTGGTTTTGTCTCCGGCGAGAACGGCTTTTTCAACGTTCTTCACCGCAGTACGGTATTTGGAGCGCAGCGAGGTATTGGCTGCATTGATTTTGACGTCCTGGCGGACGCGTTTGCGGCCCGACGCTAAGCGCGGGTTCTTTTTCTTGGGTTTTCCGGATGCCATATTTGTGTGTCCTAGTGTCTGTAGATGATGCCAGCAAAGCCTGCCATTATAGCCTTTCGGGGTAGCGGCTAAACTCCCCACCGTGAGCCTACTCAAGTCCGCCTCCACAGTATCCCTCTGGACATTGGCCTCGCGCGTCACCGGGTTGCTGCGCGAAACCCTGATGGCCGCACTGTTTGGCGCCAGCGCACTGACCGACGCGTTTAACGTCGCCTTTCGCATCCCCAATCTGTTTCGACGCATGTTCGCAGAGGGCGCTTTCAGCCAGGCCTTTGTGCCGGTGCTGGCCGCCAGCAAAGCCAAAGACGGCGATGCCGCAACCAAAGTCCTGATCGACCAGGTAGCCACCCTGTTGGCTTGGGCCATGGTGTTGGTATGTATCACGGGCGTGTTGCTCGCGCCCTGGATGGTCTGGGCCATGGCCAGTGGCTTGCCCGCAGCAGGCTTTGATGCGGCGGTCTGGATGACGCGCTTTATGTTCCCCTACATCGGCTGCATGTCAATGGTGGCGCTGTCCTCGGGGATTTTGAATACCTACAAGCGCTTTGCCATTCCGGCGGCTACCCCGGTGTTGCTCAATGTCTGCACGATTGCGGCGGCCTGGTGGCTCGCGCCCTGGTTTGGCGCGCGGGGCATCGAACCGATTTATGCCATGGCCATTGGTGTGATGGCCGGCGGCGTATTGCAGCTGTCCTTGCAAATACCGGCCTTGGCGGCTTTGGGCCTGCTGCCGCGCCTGGGCCTGGGTTTTTCGGCCATGCGTACGGCCTGGAATGACCCGGGCACCCGAACCATATTGCGCTTGATGGGCCCAGCCTTGCTGGGCGTGAGCGTGGCGCAAATTTCATTACTCATCAATACCCAGATCGCTTCACACTTAGCCGTCGGCAGCGTCAGCTGGCTGAGCTATGCCGACCGCCTGATGGAGTTTCCCACCGCTTTGCTGGGCGTGGCCCTTGGCGTGGTGCTGATGCCTAGGCTTGCCGCCGCGCGCGCCACCGCCCATACCGATGACTACTCCGCCCTCCTGGACTGGGGTTTGCGCATCGTGGTCTTGCTCGCCACGCCTTGTGCCGTTGCGCTTTTGGTGTTCCCGCAGCCGCTGGTTGCCGTCCTATTCCATTACCGCGCCTTTACGGCCTTTGATGTGCAACAGACTGCGTTGGCACTTACTGGCTGGGGTGTGGGATTGGTGGGGCTGGTGGCAATCAAGGTGCTGGCGCCAGGCTATTACGCCAGCCAGGATGTGAAGACGCCGGTGCGTATCGCCGTGCTGGTGCTCATCATCACGCAGCTACTCAACTGGGCGTTGGTGCCTTACTTTCGCCACGCCGCGCTGTCGCTGTCCATATCGCTGGGTGCATTGCTCAACGCCTGGTGGTTGATGCGTGGCCTCAAGGCACGGGGCAGTTACCGGCCGCAGCCGGGGTGGTGGCGCTTTTCCCTGCAGGTGGTGCCGGCTTGCGTGTTATTGGGGCTGTATTTGCGTTGGGCGGGGCAAGCCTTCAACTGGCTGGAAATGCCGGGCGGCGTCCTGCAGCGCGCACTCTACGTAGCGCTGACGCTCATGGGCGCCGTAGCCCTTTATGGCGTCAGTGTCATGGCCCTGGGCTTGAAACCGCGCCAATTTTTGCGGCCTTAAATTTGCGCCCTAAGACCTAATTGCGATAGAGTTAGGCATGAATTTTTCTTTTGAAGCGCCTAGTCCGTTGGAGTATTTTGCCGCGCTGGTGCAAAGCGACAGTGAATTTCCGCTGTTCGAAGCGGCAGCCGCTTTGGGCACGATGCGCGATCCCGACCTGGATGTCCAAAGCACACTCTCGCGCATAGACCAATGGTTGCAGCGATTGCGCAAACGTCTGCCCGCGGACGCGGCGGGCATGGCAAGGCTGATGGCACTCAACCGCTTTTTCTACCAAGAATTGGGATTCGCTGGAAAC
This sequence comes from Comamonas sp. lk, assembly GCA_945898105.1. Lineage (GTDB taxonomy): Bacteria > Pseudomonadota > Gammaproteobacteria > Burkholderiales > Burkholderiaceae_C > Allorhodoferax. Next base: position 7,878 of record CAMDHL010000032.1, read on the forward strand.
CTGAATGACTACTATGCGCCGGACAACAGTTATCTGCACCAGGTCATGGAATCGCGCCGTGGCATCCCGATTTCATTGGCAGTAATTTGGCTGGAATTGGCGCAGGGCATCGGCTTGGAAGCCAAGGGCGTTAGTTTCCCCGGCCATTTTTTAATTAAGGTGCCGCTACCTGCTGGCCAGGCCGTCATAGACCCGATGAACGGCCAGTCTTTCAGCCGAGAAGAACTCAAGGAAATGCTGGAGCCCTATCGCATGGGCGGTAAATTGGGCTCGGATTTTGAAGTGCCCCTGGGGCTCTATTTACAAGCCTCGCCCCCGCGTGACATCCTGGTGCGCATGCTGCGCAACCTTAAAGAGATATTCCGCAGCCAAAAGCATGGCAGCCAATGGCTGGCCGTGCAGGAACGCTTGGTCGTGCTCAGCCCTGAGTCCTGGTCCGAGTACCGCGATCGTGGCCTGGCCCATGCCATGCTGGGTAATCACGGAGAGGCTCTGGCAGACCTGGAGTGCTATGTTGTCAACGCCACCGATGTGGTGGACGCCGAATCAATATCCAGTCAAGTGGATTTACTACGCAGGCAATTGGGCAAGCGGCGCGAATCGAATTAAGCGCACTGCTGCGCTTGCTATAGCGCCTGTTCGGCCTGGCGCGCCTAGAGGCGTATCCGATCCCATTATTCGAACTTGAATTTAAATTCCTGCGTTGCCGTCACTTCTGCGCTTGTCCCATCGGCCACACACTTGTACTGCATGATGGCAGCCTTTACTGCCGCATGAAACACGCGCGGGCCGGACAGGATATTGACTTCCTGCACCGTTCCACCCTTGAGCACTATCTGCGCCTTCACCACGCCTTGCGTTCCATCTTGCAGTGCGAGCCTTGGCATCTTCGGTTCTACCTGTGTCGGGCACAGAATGCCAATAGTCTTGGCGACTGGCGGCGGCGGTGCTGGAGCAACAGGCGCCGGTAGGGGTGGCGCTGGAGCTGGAGGCGCGGGCGGTGGTGTGGGTGTGTGCTGCACCGGCGCTGGCGGCGGCGAGGGTGCCGACTGCAGCGCGCTGCCATAGGCTTTTGGCTGCGCAGGTGGCACAGGCGGCGGAGGTGCGGCCTGTGTTGCCACCAGGGGCGGCGGCGCGGGTGGCGCCACGACGGGTGGCACTGGCGCTGGCGGAGGCACCACGGCCGGAGGTGGTGCAGGTGGTGGCGGCGGTGGGACAACAGGCGGGGGCGGCTGCACCACAGGAGGGGGAGGGGGAGGCGCGACAGGTGGCGGCGGCACCTTGGGCACTTCAGGTGGAGGTTCGATTTTTTTGGGCGGCGGCGGCGGCGGCGGTGGGGGCGGCGGGGGAATAATCACTTCTTGGAGCAGCACCGCTTCCAGCGGCTTCTTGATCAGCGTGATTCCTTCTCGCGCCAAGCCGGATACCAGCACGTAGCCGGCCACAACATGCACCACCACCACCAAGGCGATTCCCTTGAACCTGCGGCCGTTGTCCTGCTGCCCAAAGCCGTAGGGCGAAGGGCTATGGCCAGTGCCGCTTGCTACAGCCAGATCGCCCAGGGCACTCATTGGACAAACTGCTCCGCGCCGATCACGGCAATCTTGGTCAGCCCGTGGCGCTTCGTCCCCGCGAGCACGTTGGCAAATACTGCATAGCGCGCGTCTTTATCGGCACGGATGTGCACCTCAGGCTGCATGGCCAGTTGGCCGATGCCCAGCATCTTCTGATCCAACTCCGCCATGGACACGGCAAGGCCATTCCATTGCAAGTGATTGTCCGCATCAATATCGATCCGGATTTTTTCGACTTTTTCCTGAACCGGTGGCACGCCTACCGGCATCTCCAGATTCACCGCATGCAATTGAATGGGGATGGTGATGATCAGCATCACCAGCAAAACTAGCATCACATCGATCAGCGGCGTGGTGTTGATTTCCATCATCACCTCGGGCTCATCGCCAGTGTTGCGCTTTCCAATCTGTCGGGCCATGGCTGGGAATTCCTTGTCCGCTTCAGTTCAGAGGCGGCGGTTCGGTGATGAAGGCCACCTTCACGATGCCTGCGCGTTGGCATGCCAGCAGCACTTTACCAACGCCTTCGTAGCGTGCTGCCATATCACCGCGCACCTGCACCTCAGGCTGGGGCTTCATATGCGCTACTTTTTTCAGTTTTTCGGTGAGCGCATCTACGCTGGCGACCGGCGTTTCGTACCAAAAAATATGGCTCTGCGCATCCACCGAAATAATGATATTTTCCGCCTTGCTCTCACGCGCTTCGATGCGTTCTTTGGGTAGTTTGACGGGGATGGCGGTAGTCACCACCGGGATGGTGATCAGGAAAATAATGAGCAAGACCAGCATCACGTCCACCAATGGCGTGGTGTTGATGGAGGCGATCACGGCGTCTTCGTCACCGTCCGGGCCGGGGCCCACGTTCATGGCCATTGTGCTTTGCCTGCGCGAAAGGTGCGCTTAGTTTTTGATGGTGCCCAGCACCACCGCATGCAGGTCGCTGCCAAAGGCGCGCACCTCGTCCATCACGGCTTTGTTGCGGCGCACCAGCCAGTTGTAGGCCAGCACTGCAGGTACGGCCACTGCCAGGCCAATAGCCGTCATGATGAGCGCCTCGCCCACTGGGCCCGCCACTTTGTCGATAGAGGCCTGCCCTGAAATGCCAATGGCCGTGAGTGCGTGGTAGATACCCCAAACCGTGCCAAACAAGCCGACAAAGGGCGAAGTGGAGCCGACGGTGGCTAAAAAGGCCAACCCGTTTTGGGTGTTGCTCTGGACCCGGTCTACAGCCCGCTGAATTGCCATGGCGATCCAGTCATTGATCGGGATATGCCCCATAAGGCCGTGGTGTTTTTGCACCGCAGTACCAGCGGCATCAGCCAAATAGCGGTAGGGGCTGTCCTGCGAAAGAGCAGCAGTGCCTTCGGCCACCGTAGCAGCGCTCCAAAAGGCTTGGGCATCCCTGGCCTGACGGCCCATTTTGCTTTGCTCCAGCACTTTGACAATCATGATGTACCAGCTGCCCATACTCATGATTAAGAGTAGCAGCAAGACCACTTTGGTCACTAGGTCCGAGCCTTCCCAAAGGGCCTCCATGCCGTAGGGGTTGGTCGTTACCACGGCGCTAAGGGTGCCGCTTGCCGCTTGAACCGCCGGGGCCGCACTTTGAGCCAGAACACCTGTGGCAAAAACCGTCAGTAAAAGTGCGCCCACTACGGTCTGAACGTTTCGCAACGCAGGGGATTCATTCCACATTTAAATTCCTTCCATTTCTACTGGGACGCATACTAAAAGGCTTATGTGTCGCGCTGGTATCAACTAAGTACGACCTGCGCAGCGCCCACCTGCGCCTCGATAGTGCCGATCTCAAAAACCAACTCACCGGCTTCGCGCAAAAATCCAGCGCAAGCCGCAGCGTGGGCCGCATCCAGAACCACCACCATGCCGATGCCGTTGTTAAAGGTGCGGTTCATCTCGGTGTCGTCAATGCCAGCGGTGGCTTGCAGCCAGGCAAACAACTCCGTTTGCGGCCAACTGCCTTTGAGAAGCTTTGCCGCGCAGCCCGCAGGCAACACACGCGGGATGTTTTCCAATAACCCACCACCGGTGATATGGGCGAGTGCCTTGATCGGGTGCGCCGCCAGCGCCGCCAGCACGTTCTTTACGTACAAGCGGGTCGGCTCCATCAAGGCTTGCTTAAAGGGCTTCCCGTCCAGCGTGGCCGGCAATTGACCGGCTGCGCGCTCAATGCATTTACGCACCAAGCTGAAGCCATTGGAATGCACGCCGCTGGAGGCCAGGCCCAGTACGACGTCGCCCGGTTTCACATCGGCACCGCTCAGGATTTTGGATTTTTCTACCGCGCCCACCGCAAATCCGGCTAGGTCGTATTCGCCCGCCGGGTACATGCCCGGCATCTCAGCGGTTTCGCCGCCGATCAGGGCGCAGCCCGACAACTCGCAGCCCTTGGCAATACCGCCGATGACCGCAGCGGCGGTGTCTACGTCCAGCTTGCCGCAGGCAAAGTAGTCTAGAAAAAACAGGGGCTCGGCGCCTTGCACTAGTACGTCGTTGACGCTCATGGCCACCAGGTCAATGCCCACGGTGTCGTGCATATTCCATTCAAAAGCCAGCTTTAGCTTGGTGCCTACGCCATCGGTGCCGCTAACCAGAACCGGTTCTTTGTACCGTTTGGGCACCTCAAACAAGGCGCCAAAGCCGCCGATGCCCGCCAGGACGCCTTCGCGCATCGTTTTGCGCGCCAGCGGCTTGATGCGCTCGACCAGTGCGTCTCCCGCGTCGATGTCCACACCGGCAGATTTATAGGACAAAGGGCTGGCAGCGGGCGGGGGCGAAGTGGTCATGGAGTGTGCTGGGCTGGGGCAGGCGTGTCTGCGAGGGGGGAATCGGGGCGCGCCCGATAGAATCAGCCTTCGATTTTACGGTCTTACCCCGGCCCCCTCTGGAGAAGCATTGACGGACTCCCAAAAAAGCGCCGCCGCTTGGGCTGCCATTGTTGCCTTGTGCGTGTTGACCCTGTGGTTGCTGGCGCCGGTGCTGGCGCCTTTCGTAGTGGCCGCTGTGCTGGCCTATGCCCTTACCCCGCTTGTGGATTGGTTCGACGCCCGTTTTCGCGGCGCGCTGCCCCGCGTACTGGCGGTGGTGCTGGTGGAATTAATGGTTTTGGTGCTGATGGTCGGGCTGGTTCTGCTGCTGGTGCCCATTTTGGTTAAGGAATTACCGCTCATGCGCGAGCAGTTGCCCGGCTTTTTGGAGCAGCTCAACGCCGCCGTGCAGCCCACCCTTCGCAAGCTCGGCCTGCATTTCAGCCTGGAGCCTGCGGGTATCAAAGCCTTCGTCATGACTTACCTAAGCGCCAATGTGGAAGACGCCATGGGCTCGGTCCTGTCCTCGCTCAAGTTAGGTGGCAGCGCCGCTTTGGCTGTGGCCGGCAATCTGGTACTTATCCCGGTCGTGCTGTTTTATCTGCTCATGGATTGGGAGCGTTTTATGACTGCGCTGCGCACCCTGATACCACCGCGCTACCGCGAAGGCACCCAAAGCTTTCTGATCGATGCCGACCAGGTGCTGGGCGAATACCTGCGCGGGCAATTGGTCGTCATGGGTGTGTTGGCGGTGTATTACAGCGTGGCCTTAGCGATGTTTGGCCTGGATCTGGCGTTGCCTATTGGCGCGTTTACCGGCCTGGCGGTGTTTGTGCCTTATCTGGGCTTCGGGCTGGGCATGGTGCTGGCGCTGTTGGCCGGGCTACTGGAGTTCTCGGCCACGGCCGGTCCTTCGTATGCCCTGACGATGGTCGCCGTGGTGTTTGGTCTGGGCCAAGTGCTCGAGAGCTTTCTCCTCACCCCACGTTTGGTGGGGGAACGTATCGGCCTACACCCGGTGGCCGTTATCTTTGCGCTCATGGCTTTTGGCCAGTTGTTTGGCTTTGTTGGTATTTTGGTGGCTCTGCCGGCCAGCGCAGTGCTGCTGGTGGCCATACGGCGCTTGCGTAGCAGCTATATGGCCAGCGGCCTCTATCAGCGCTAAAGCATGGTGATGCGGCAAATCGCACT
>CAMDHL010000033.1 GCA_945898105.1 Comamonas sp. lk
GGCCGCCAGGCGCATACGGCGCACCAGCGGACGGGTAAATAATTCGGCCAAATCGCCGGCCTGGTCAAAGCCCTGAATCGGCGTGAACACCAGTTCGATCGCCCATTTGGTCGTCATCCCTTCGGACTCCAGCGGATTGGCCAGCCCCAGCCCGCAGACCACCAAATCAGGGTGCGCCGCGCGGCAGCGATCCAACTGGTTTTCCACATGCTGACCTTCCGATAGGAAAGTGCCTTCTGGCAGCAGTGCCAACTCCTGGGCCATGTGCTGGCGGTGCAAATAGGGCGTGCCCACTTCCAGCAGGCGCATGCCCAGTTCGCGTGCCAAAAAGCGCGCCAAGGGGATTTCGAGCTGCGAGTCGGGGAAGAAGAAAATGCTTTTGCCTTCGAGGTGCAATCTGGCGCGGGCCAAGGCGGCAGTGGCGCGGGCGGTTGGGGCCGACACGGCAGATTCAAAGCGTTGAGCGGGCACACCAAAGGCCGTGGCCGCCGCTTGCAACCACGCACTTGTGCCCTCGATACCCAGAGGAAAGGGCGCAGACAACAACTGCGCGCCACGCGCTTGCAATGCCCGCGCGGTATCGGCCAAAAAGGGCTGGGCGAGCAATAAACGGGTATTGGGGCCAATGGGCGCTTGGTCGGCAGCGCGGCGCGGCGGGAAAAAGCGCACCCGCTCTATGCCCATTTGCGTAAACAGGCGGATAAATTGGTCCTCCACCACATCGGCCAGGGTGCCGACCACTAGGAGTTCCTGCTGCGCATCGGCGGCCTGCGCAGGTAGTTCCGGCACCATGGAGGCCAGGCAGGCGTCTTCGCCCTGGGTGAAAGTGGTCTCGATGCCGCTACCCGAGTAGTTGAGCACCCGCACCGCTGGCGAATGCTGCGCAGACAAGCGTGATGCGGCGCGAGATAAATCGAGCTTGATCACCTCCGAGGGGCAAGAACCCACCAGGAACAGCAATTTGATTTCGGGGCGGCGCGCCAGCAACTGGCCCACCACGCGATCGAGCTCGGTGTTGGCGTCGGCCAGACCCGCGAGGTCGCGCTCGTCAATGATCGCAGTGGCAAAGCGCGGCTCGGCAAAAATCATGACCCCGGCGGCAGACTGGATCAGGTGCGCGCAGGTGCGCGAGCCGACCACCAGGAAAAATGCGTCCTGAATCTTGCGGTGCAGCCAAATGATGCCGGTCAGGCCGCAAAACACCTCGTGCTGGCCGCGCTCGCGCAGCACCGGCGCATCGCTGCAGCCGCCTGCGGCCTTTACGGGGATGGGGAACGCGACGGTGCTCATGCTGCAGCCATTGCCAAATTGGGATGGGCGCGGGACACCACCGCTTCGCGCAGACGGGCTTCTTGGTCCAGGCGCGCAGCGCGCAGTTTCAGAATGAATTGCCCGGCGTTGATGACGTAGGTGGCATAGGCCGCCAGCGCCAGATACATCAGCTCGTGGCTGGACAGCAAGCCGTTGAACATGGCCACCAGATAGGCGGTATGCAGGGCCAGCACCAGCATGCTAAAGACGTCTTCCCAGAAGAAAGAGGGGGCAAATAGGTAGCGACCAAACACCACTTTTTCCCAAATGCAGCCGGTGATCATGATGGTGTAAAGCACCAGGGTCTTGGCGACCACCGAGTTATTGGCCGTCTGCAGACCTTCGCCAGTGGCGAGGTAGCGCAGCACAAAACCCAGGCTGCCCAAAAAGATGAAAAACTGGATGGGCGCCAGGATGCCTTGCACAAATGTCCAATAAGTGTTGTCGCGACGCACCCGCTCCTCTGGGGTGTACAGAGGAGGATGGGGCTTTCTCGCGCTGGCCGCGGGGCCCGCGAAGTGCGATCGCGTATCGGTCATGGGAACCAATTTATCCCCACTTTCGAGAAATGTCAACTTTTTGTTACGTCATACAAATCTGACACTCAAATAATCCCGACTGTTTTTATCGGGATTTAAATATTCTTTGACCTGAATCACTTTGGAGCGTAAAACGGAGTTGACATTTGGAAAAGTCAATTGGTTTGTTCATCGGTCTGCGCTTAGCGCCGCCAAATAGAGCAAAGGTGTTTTTTCCTGCTCTTCAGGGGTATTCTTAATAATTAGACGAGACAATTCCTTTGACTAAGGAGAAAAAACGTGGGTTCATCCAAACGGAGCACCTTTGTAAGCGACGCAGGTTTTAGCGACGGCAGAGAGGCCGAAGGCTGGCAAGGCGCCCAGGGCGCGGCCAATGGCAGTTATGCAGGTCGTCACGAGGCGTCTCCAGAACTGAACGGCTCAGACCATACGGTGGCGTTGCTGGCGCAGGCGATTCAGCATGAAATCATCCCCCGCCTGATGCTTGCACACCGCACCCCCATTGAGTGCGATTTGCCACCGGAGGTTGCCAAGGTGGCAGTAAGCGCTGAGGAAGTGGCCGCTTTCGGGCAGTTAATCCTGACACGCGGCGAGGATCAGGCCTTAGCCTGTATCACCCGCATGCGTGCCGCCGGTGCACCCATTGAGGCGATTTACCTCGATTTGCTGGCGCCGGTTGCGCGCTACCTGGGCGAACTCTGGGAAGAAGATTTATGTGATTTCACGGACGTCACGCTGGGCTTAGGTCACCTGCAAAAAATGCTTCGCGACTTGAATAAAGAAGCCGAACAGTCCAGGAATCTCAAATCCAACGGTTTGAGTATTTTGCTGGTACCAACCCCTGGCGAGCAACATACTTTTGGGCTTGCCATGGTCGCAGAACTATTTCGCAAGCAGGGCTGGGATGTGTTGGGCGGGCCCTACGATCTGGGTGATTCACCCCAAGTACTGACAGGGCATCGCGCCTTCGATGTGGTCGGATTTTCACTCGCGACCTTAGCCAATTTAGACAATCTGCGAAAGACTATCCTAGAAGTTCGTAAGGCCTCTAAAAACAAAGGGGTGTGCATAATGGTGGGAGGCCCACTGTTCTCCGCCCACCCGGAATATGTCACGACCGTAGGTGCCGACCTAGTGGCCGGCGATGCCCAAGAAGCACCCTCAATGGTGCGTTTACACCTGGCCAGCAGCGGCACCCTGCAATAAAACTGCATCCCAATAGAACCATGGAACCCCTATGACCCAACCCCTCGAAACTGCGCCGACTCAGCAAGCGGGGCGTTTTGATCAAGCCCAGCGTTATTTTGATCGTCTGGACGCCGACACGGTCTCCCGACTGATCACTGCGGCGGCCGATGTGGTCTTAGTGATGGATGCCGATGGCGTGATTCAAGATGCGGCCTTCGGCAATGATGAATTGCTCAGCCACGGTTATTCGCATTGGATGGGCAAGCCCTGGAACCAAACCGTCAGCGAAGAGAGCAAGCCCAAAGTGGCCTCCATGCTACGTGATCTCGGAACAGGCAAGGGTGCCAGATGGCGCCATTTGAACCAGCAGGCCAACGACGGCACCGACATACCGCTTTCTTATTCGCTAATCCAGGTGCCACCCGGGCCCGGAAATAACCCTGCGCACGCCATCGCTTTCGGACGCGATCTGCGGCCGCAGGCTGCCTTGCAGCAAAAATTGGTGGCGGCGCAGCGCTCCATGGAGCGCGATTACTGGCAGCTCAAACATGTCGAGACTCGGTACCGATTGTTGTTCCAGGTCTCCTCTGAGGCCCTGCTGATTTTGGACGCGAACACCGAAAAGCTAGAAGACAGTAACCCCGCCGCGCAAACGCTTTTTGGCGAGGCGCTTGGAAAATCAGGTTGGAGCCTGGCAAACAGTCTGGATAAGCGCAGCAGCACCGCGCTAAGCCAGGTTTTGTCCGGCTTACGCGCCAGTGGGCAGTCGGAACCTTTGGACATTCGTCTGGTGCCCAGCAATACCGAACTAAGTGTCTCCGTATCGCTGTTTAGGCAGGAGCAGTCGGCGCATTTCCTGTTACGCATTAGTCCTAAAAACCGTTTGGCGGACTCCACGGTGAACGCTAATGCCAAACAAGTGCTCACCGATGTCATGGAGAGTGCGCCTGACGCCTTTGTGGTGACCGATTTGAGCGGCAATGTGCTCACGGCGAATCGCGCATTTTTACAACTGGCACAAGTGAGTAATGAAGCGCTGGTGCGCGGCGAATCCCTGGAGCGCTGGCTCGGGCGTGCCGGTGTGGATTTGAGTGTCCTGATTTCCAATTTGCGCCAGCGCGATGTGGTGCGCCTGTTTGCCACCCGCATGCGTGGCGACTACGGCTCCACCACAGATGTGGAAATCTCGGCGGTGGCCGTCACCACCGGCGAGCAGCGCTGCCTGGGCTTTACCATCCGCGACGTCGGCCTGCGTTTGAATAACGAGACCAAGCCGGGCCGCGAACTGCCGCGCTCTACCGGCCAAATGACCGAACTGGTAGGCCGTGTCCCACTAAAAGACATCGTGCGCGAGACCACTGACCTGATTGAGCAGTTGTGCATCGAAGCGGCTCTGGAACTGACGGGCGACAACCGCGCATCAGCGGCTGAAATGCTGGGCCTCTCGCGCCAAAGTCTGTACGTAAAGTTGCGCCGCTTTGGCATGGGCGACCCTGGGGCAGAGAGCGAAAGCTAAAACGGTTGCGGTGCCTGCGCAACGCAGGCACTAGGGGGAAACCATAAGAAGTGTAAATTTATCTTGACACTCCAATGTGTCAAGGGTAAAACCTTCGGGCATGGCACTGCCCCAAATTTCTGCAATTACCGAGCTATTTAAGCCCATCACTTGGTTTCCGCCAATGTGGGCTTTCGCCTGCGGCGTGGTGGCATCGGGCGTACCCATGGACGGTAAATGGCTACTGGCCATCATTGGCGTGGCGCTCGCCGGGCCCTTTGTCTGCGCCACCAGCCAGGCGGTGAACGACTGGTTTGACCGCCATGTGGACGCCATCAACGAGCCACAGCGCCCTATCCCTTCCGGACGCATGCCCGGGCGCTGGGGTTTGTACATCGCCATTATCTGGACGCTGGTGTCCTTGGCGGTAGCCAGCCTATTGGGGCCTTGGGGTTTTGGCGCTGCCGTCGTCGGCCTGCTGCTGGCTTGGGCCTATAGCGCGCCGCCCTTGCGCCTAAAGGAAAACGGCTGGTGGGGCAATGCCGCCTGCGGCATCAGCTACGAAGGTATTGCCTGGACCACCGGCGCCGCCGTGATGGCCGGCGGCCAAATGCCCGATCCCCGATCCCTCTGGCTGGCTTTGCTCTACAGCATGGGCACCCACGGCATCATGACACTCAACGATTTCAAAGCCGTTGCCGGTGACCGCGCCATGGGCGTGCGCTCGCTGCCGGTGCAGTTAGGCGAGCAGCGCGCGGCCAACGTGGCTTGCTGGTTCATGGCATTGCCGCAATTGCTGGTCATCATTCTTTTGTTCGCGTGGGGCCAGCCTGGGCGCGGGCTGGCCGTGGCAGCACTGCTGGGAATTCAAGTCTTGATGATGGATTATTTTTTGACACGCGTGAGTCAAAGAGCGCTTTGGTACAGCGGCTTTGGTGTCCCGTTTTTTGTGGCTGGAATGATGGTGAGCGCATTTGCTTTGCGCGCCTTGATTCAGGCAGCCACATGAAGGGGCGGCACGCGCGATTTTGGACGCAGGGGGCAGCGATACACCAGCACGCGCTGAACGCGCGGCACAGGCTTTTGGGCTTTGCACAAGCAAGGAGTTAATGCAATGGAAACGACAGAAACTTTTGATGTAGTAGTGGTGGGCGGTGGACCGGCCGGCGCCACGGCAGCGCATACGCTTGCGCAACGTGGGCATTCAGTGCTCTTACTGGACCGTGCTGGTCGCATAAAACCATGCGGTGGCGCGATACCGCCGCGCTTGATCAAGGACTACGCCATACCCGACAATTTACTGGTCGCCAAGGCGCGGTCAGCACGCATGATTGCGCCTAGTGATCACAAAGTGGACATCCCGATCGACAACGGTTTTGTTGGCATGGTGGACCGCGCAGAATTTGACGAATGGTTACGCGAACGTGCAGCCAGTGCGGGCGCGGTGCGCCGTATCGGCACCTTTGACAAACTCAGCCGCGATGCCGATGGTGTAAGCGTGGTGCACTACCAGGCGCGCGAGCGCTCGCAGCGCGGCGAAGGTACGCCAGCGCGCGTGCGGGCCCGCACCATCATCGGGGCCGACGGCGCCAAGTCGCAAGTGGCGCGACAGGCCGGCGTGGACGGCGCAAAAGACACGCAATATGTGTTCGCATACCACGAGATCGTCAGAGCACCGGCCGTCAAGCCCCCGGGCTACGACGGCACACGCTGCGATGTGTATTACCAGGGTCAGCTCTCGCCTGATTTTTACGGCTGGGTGTTCCCGCACGGCGACACCTTGAGCATTGGCACTGGCAGCGCGGACAAAGGTTTTTCCTTGCGTAATGCGGTGGGCTTGTTGCGCGATGCCTCGGGCCTCGGCCAAGCTGAGGTGTTACGCCGCGAGGGCGCACCCCTGCCGATGAAGCCTCTAAAACGCTGGGACAACGGGCGCGATGTGGTGCTGGCCGGTGATGCAGCAGGCGTGGTGGCACCGGCCTCCGGAGAAGGTATTTACTACGCCATGTACGGCGGTGAACTAGCGGCGTATGCGGTAGAAAAACTACTGCATACCGGCGAGGTGAAAAGCTTGCGATTGGCACGCAAACAATTCATGCAGGCACACCGCACGGTGTTTACCGTGCTGGGCATCATGCAATGGTTTTGGTATAGCAGTGAAAAGCGGCGCGAGCGCTTCGTCAAAATTTGTGAAGACCGCGATGTGCAGCAGCTCACTTTTGAGTCGTATATGAACAAGCAACTGGTGCGTAAAAAACCCATGGCGCATGTGCGTATCTTTTTCAAGGATATGGCGCACTTACTCGGTTTGGCCAAAGTGTGAACCTGGAGCAGTTCTACCAGGGCCCGCTGGTGGTGGATATTGCCATCGCCTTCATTACCCTGGAAACCCTGTTGCTCTGGGCCTTGCACAAAATCAGCGGACGCGGACTTGCCCTAGCTGATTACCTGCTGACCGTTCTTTCCGGGGCCTGCTTGATGCTGGCACTGCGCTGCGCCCTTACCCCAGACGGCTGGCCGGGTATGGCGCTATTTTTAATCGCCGCAGGACTGGCACACGGCGCAGACTTACGTGCCCGCTGGCGCAACAAGGCCTGAATCAAGCGGCCCCAGGTTGATGTGGCGCGCAAACTGCTGCGCTAGATGGTCTTCGCCGTGCTCAAGGACAAAATAGCGAAAGGCCTCCGCTGCGGGCGATAGCAACTTGGATAGCATGTGCACCACATTCCAGGCGCGCACGACTGGCGCACCTTCAACGTCCAGCACCGCGATAAGCCGGTTATCTAACTCCAAACCTAGCGTATGCAGCGATAGAAAACTCAGGCCCATTCCGGCCATCACCGCCTGTTTAATAGTCTCATTGCTGGCCATTTCCATACTCACGCGCGGCTCGACGCGGGCGTTTTCTAAAAACCGCTCCATGGCGGCGCGGGTGCCCGAGCCGGGTTCACGCAAGATGAAAGGCTGGGCTTGCAGATCGCTCGGTGAAATAGTTTCGCCGCGCGCCAGCGGATGGTCCACCGGCGCGACAAACACATGCGGGTGCGCGGCGAAGGGTTCGGCCCGCGTCGCCATTTCGGTAGGCGGCCGACCCATGATGGCAATGTCCACCTCATTGGCATAAAGCATCTTCACCAGCTGCTCGCGGTTACCCACCACCAACTTGATGTCCACGCCTTGGTGCTCATTGCGAAAGCGCGCCAACAAATGCGGCAAAAAATACTTGGCTGTACTGACCATGCCAATCGTAAGCAAACCCACTTCCAGCTTTTGCAGGCGCGCCGCAGCGTCCTCGGCGTCTTTCAGGGTGGCCAGCATCTTGCGGGCATAGACCAGCATGTATTCGCCCACCGTGGTCAGCGTCACGGTGCGGCCACTGCGGTCAAACAAGGGCATGCCAATATGCTTTTCCAGCTCGCGAACCTGCATGGTCACGGCTGGAGGCGTGAGGTTCAGGGTTTGTGCGGCGCGGACAAAGCTCAGGTGGCGGGCCACCTCGCTGAACACGCGCAATTGGCGGAAGGTTGCGTTTTTCATTCAGTAATAGCTTAACTGGAAACAAAAAATATATGAATTTACTTTCTAATCACGGGCTTTTACAGTGCACTTCCTAAACCCCTCCCACCGAAAGGATACTGCAATGGCTGGTCGTAATTTTCTGTTTGTACCCGGTCCCACCAACGTGCCCGACCGTATTCAGCGCGCCATGATGGTGTCTATGGAGGACCACCGTTCGCCACGCTTTCCGCAGTTAACCCAGACCATCATGGCCGGGCTGCGCGAAGTTTTCCGCACCCAGTCTGGCACACCTTTCATATTTCCATCCTCGGGCACCGGCTGCTGGGAAGCGGCACTGACCAACACCCTGTCGCCCGGCGACAAAGTGCTGGCCGCCCGCTTTGGCCAGTTCAGCCATCTATGGATTGATATGTGCGAGCGCCTGGGCCTGGATGTGCAGATTGTGGAATGCGAATGGGGCACCGGCGTGCCTTTGCAGCAATTCGAAGACATTCTTAAGGCTGATACGCACCATCAGATTAAGGCCGTTTTGGCTTGCCAAAACGAAACCGCTACCGGCGTGAGTTCAGACATTGCCGGTGTGCGCGAAGCCTTGGACGAGGCTGCACACCCAGCCCTGTTGTTTGTCGACTGCGTGTCCTCTTTAGGCTGTATAGACTTGCGCTTCGATGACTGGGGCATCGACATGGCAGTGTCCGGTTCTCAGAAAGGTTTTATGCTGCCTGCAGGTCTGGGCATTTTGTGCGCCAGCCCCAAGGCGCTGGCCATGTACCCGTCGTCCAAACTCAAGCGGGCTTACTTTGATCTGCCAGACATGATCCAAAGTAATGCCACGGGCTACTTCCCTTACACCCCGGCTTTGACCCTGATGTACGGCCTGATTGAGGCGCTCAAGATGATTAGCGAAGAGGGCCTGGACAATGTGATTGCCCGCCACCATTACCTGGCCGAAGGTGTGCGCGCTGCGGTCACCCAGGGCTGGCAACTCAAGCTCTGCGCTAAAGAGCAACGCTGGCACTCCGACACCGTGTCGGCGGTGATGCTGCCCGAAGGTATTGCGGGTACTGAAGTCATAGCCCGCGCCTACCATCGCTACAACCTGTCGCTAGGTGGCGGCCTGTCCAAAGTGGCAGGTAAGTTGTTCCGTATCGGCCATTTGGGCGATATGAACGAAATCCATTTGATGGCCGCTATCAATGGCGCAGAAATGGCCATGCTCGATTGCGGCGTCAAAGTCCAGCCAGGCAGCGGCGCGGCGGCTGCCGGCCACTACTGGCGCACGCATGAGGCCCCTTCGGGCTTGTGCGCCATGCCCAAGCCTGCCGTGGCGCAAAGCGATGCACCCCGCGCCAACCCGGCGCTGACAACAAGGTAAAGCCTAGGGTCTGGTGCGGCAGCATTTAAACGGTGCCCGCCAAAACCGGCCCCACCGCTTTAGGCGCCCTACTTCGCGCTTGGCATTGCGTCCAAAGGGGCACCTAGCTGAGCAGAAGCTGGCTCGAACACTTGAACCTTAGGGTAAAGCGGCGCCGCTGCATGCAAGCGAGAGAGCAGCGCGATTAGGGCCACATTCCGTCTTGGCTTGCCCTGAAGCTTCCAAGCAACGGGCGGGCGCACACCGCCGGGAGAACGTCATTTCTCAAAACCCAATGCGAAAGCGGGAAAGCGGCATCGCGACTTGAAATGGCGGGCGTGTGGGCAACGCGAAATCATTTAGACGGTCCAAGCTACGCAAAATCCTTATTTGATTCAGTGATGGCTTAACTGAAGTCAAAAAATATATGAATTTACTTTATTGAATCTAGCTTTTACATTCCTTTCCAGACCAACCGAAACCCTCTCACAGGAGACATTGATGAGCGATACCGACAGCCAGATTACCGATGCCAAAAAGCGCTACAGCGCCGGCGTATTGAAGTACAAGCAAATGGGTTACTGGATGCCAGATTACGTGCCCAAGGACACCGACACCTTGTGCCTGTTCCGCATCACCCCGCAGGACGGCGTAGACCCGGAAGAAGCCGCTGCTGCAGTGGCCGGTGAATCCTCCACCGCCACTTGGACCGTGGTGTGGACCGACCGCCTGACTGCCTGCGACAGCTACCGCGCCAAGGCCTACAAAGTGATTCCAGTGCCTAACAATCCGGGCCAGTATTTCGCCTATGTGGCCTATGACCTGATCTTGTTTGAAGAAGGCTCCATCGCCAATATGACGGCCAGTCTGATCGGCAACGTGTTTTCCTTCAAGCCGCTCAAAGCGGCACGCCTTGAGGACATCCGCATCCCGGTGGCCTATGTGAAAACCTTCAAAGGCCCGCCCACAGGCTTGATCGTGGAACGTGAGCGTCTGGATAAGTTCGGCCGGCCCCTACTGGGCGCCACCACCAAGCCCAAGTTGGGTCTGTCGGGCCGCAACTATGGACGTGTCGTCTACGAGGGCCTAAAAGGCGGCCTGGACTTTATGAAGGATGACGAAAACATCAACAGCCAGCCCTTTATGCACTGGCGTGACCGCTTTTTGTTCGTCATGGATGCAGTGAACAAAGCCAGCGCCGTCACGGGTGAAGTGAAGGGAAGCTACCTGAATGTGACCGGCGCCACCATGGAAGACATGTACGAGCGTGCCGAGTTTGCCAAAGATTTGGGCTCGGTCATCATCATGGTGGACTTGGTCATTGGCTATACCGCCATTCAATCCATGGCCAACTGGTGCCGCAAGAACGACATGATCATGCACATGCACCGCGCAGGCCATGGCACTTACACACGCCAGAAAAACCACGGCGTGAGTTTCCGCGTCATTGCCAAATGGTTGCGCCTGGCCGGTTGCGACCATTTGCATACCGGTACGGCAGTGGGCAAGCTAGAAGGTGACCCGCTCACGGTGCAAGGCTATTACAACGTATGCCGCGACAGCTACACCCACACCGACCTGCCGCGCGGCCTGTTCTTTGACCAGGACTGGGCGGATCTGAAAAAAGTGATGCCAGTGGCATCGGGCGGCATCCACGCCGGGCAAATGCACCAGTTGATCGACCTGTTTGGCGACGATGTAGTGTTGCAATTCGGCGGCGGCACCATTGGCCACCCCATGGGTATCCAGGCTGGTGCGGTGGCCAACCGCGTGGCCCTCGAATCCATCGTGAAAGCGCGTAACGAAGGACGCAATATTCTGGAGGAAGGCCCGACCATCCTCAAACAAGCGGCGCAAAGCTGCACACCGCTCAAAGCGGCGCTGGACACCTGGGGCGAGATCAGCTTCAACTACCAAAGCACCGATTCGAGCGACTACACCGCCACGCCTGCCACCGCCTAATTCGACAACGCTGCAAGGAGAAACACACCATGATGACCAACCCAACCGGCCGTTTGACGCAAGGCCAATTCAGTTTTCTGCCCGACCTCACCGATGCGGAAATCACCCTGCAAATCGAGTACGGCTTGCGCAAAGGCTATGCCTGGAGCGTGGAATACACCGACGACCCACACCCGCGCAACACCTATTGGGATATGTTCGGCAACCCGATGTTTGACCTGCACGACGCCGCCGGTGTGATGCAAGAACTCAAAGGCTGCCGCGCTGCCTTCCCCAACCACTACATTCGCATGATGGCGTTTGACTCGACACGTGGCGTGGAAACCATCGCAATGAGCTTTATCGTGAACCGCCCGAAAAACGAACCAGGCTTTATGCTGGAGCGCCAGGAGGTCAATGGCCGTTCGCTGCGTTACACCACGCGTGGTTATGCGGCTAACCAGCCCGAAGGCGAGCGTTACAAAGGCTAAGCCTTGTGACATAAGTCTGCCTTCACGCACGAGTACCCCATGAGCGCACCTTCGTATTCCATTCCCGGCAGCACACCTGCAGCCGCCAACAGCAGCACCACGCCAGCCGTACCGGAACAACAGTCTGATAGGACCGCCGGCGCGCGCTCGGTGGCGGAGGTGCTGGAGGGCTCGCAGGTAGAGGCGGTGTTGCAGGAGCTAGACCGCGATCTGGTGGGCCTGGTGCCAGTGAAAGCGCGCATCCGTGATATTGCTGCCCTGCTGGTGATCGACAAGCTGCGCGTCAATCTGGGGCTTAACAGCCAGGCGCCAAGCCTGCATATGTGCTTTAGCGGCAATCCCGGCACCGGCAAAACCACGGTGGCCAACCGTATGGCGCAGATCCTGCACCGCTTGGGCTTTGTGCGCAAAGGGCATTTGGTCTCGGTGACACGCGACGACCTGGTGGGCCAGTACATCGGCCACACCGCGCCCAAAACCAAAGAGGTGCTTAAGCGTGCCATGGGCGGCGTGCTGTTTATTGACGAGGCCTATTACCTGTACCGCCCCGAAAACGAGCGCGACTACGGCCAGGAGGCCATCGAAATCCTGCTGCAAGTGATGGAGAACCAGCGTGACGATCTGGTGGTGATACTTGCGGGCTACAAAGACCGCATGGATACTTTTTTCCAATCCAACCCCGGCATGAGCTCTCGCATTGCCCACCATCTGGACTTTCCCGACTACGCGGTGGGCGAGTTGCTGCACATCGCTGGTATGACGCTAGCGCAGCAAAACTACCGCTTCGGCGAAGGTGTGCAAGCGGCGTTTGAAAAGTACCTGGGCCTTCGCATCCAGCAACCACACTTTGCCAACGCCCGTAGCGTGCGCAATGCGCTAGACCGGGCGCGCCTGCGTCAGGCCAGCCGCCTTTTTGCCGACCGCCAGCGCATCCTGAGCGCGGATGACTTGACAACTATTGAAGCGGCTGACATCCTTGCCAGCCGGGTCTTCCAACCATCCTGACCGCAAGGACTGCATATGCTTACAGCGCTTATTTTTGATGTGGACGGTACGCTAGCCGATACCGAATCGGCCCATCGCGCGGCCTTTAACCATGCATTTGCCGAAGAGGGTCTGGACTGGGTATGGGACGAGGCGCTGTACATCGAGTTGCTGGAAGTCTCCGGCGGCAAGGAGCGTATCGCCCATTACTGGAAGCAAACGCGTGGCGACATCGTGGGCATTGAGGCCCATTCGCTACAAGACACGATTGCGCGTCTGCATGAACTTAAAACCGCGGCTTACGAAGGCATGGTCAATGACGGACTGGTAAGCCTGCGCCCGGGCGTATTACGCCTGATTGAATCGGCCCATGAGCAAGGCCTGGCTCTGGCCATTGCCACCACTACCTCGCCTGTCAATATCGCCGCGCTATTGCGCAAAGCCATAGGCGCGCACTGGCGCACCTTGTTTGGGGTCGTAGAAGACGCGTCCACCGCGCCGCGTAAAAAGCCGCATCCCCAGGTCTATCTGCAGACATTGCAGCGGATGGGCATGGCTTGCAGCGATTGCCTGGCTATCGAAGATTCCGCCAACGGTTTGCAGGCTGCGCTCGCTGCGGGTTTGCCCACAGT